>NZ_LTBL01000002.1 GCF_018687785.1 Methanovulcanius yangii | reverse complement strand
TTTGAGATCTGTATCACCGGTCCTTCGTATCCGAGTGGTGACTGTAAGAGCACGACCGGCGGCGTCCTGAGATGGGACGACCTGATTCCCGGCACCTACACGGTCACGGAATCTGCTCTCGGCAGTGAGTGGGAAGTCCCCGTCATCGACGACTCCGGCGCTACTGTTACAAGTGGTGGTGTCGGAACCGCGACGGTGACGAACGAGTACATCCTCGGCTCCCTTGAGGTAACGAAAGATGTCATCTGGAACGGCGTAACTCCCGACGGAACTCTCTTTGAGATCTGTATCACCGGTCCTTCGTATCCGAGTGGTGACTGTAAGAGCACGACCGGCGGCGTCCTGAGATGGGACGACCTGATTCCCGGCACCTACACGGTCACGGAATCTGCTCTCGGCAGTGAGTGGGAAGTCCCCGTCATCGACGACTCCGGCGCTACTGTTACAAGTGGCGGTGTCGGAACCGCGACGGTGACGAACGAGTACATCCTCGGCTCCCTTGAGGTAACGAAAGATGTCATCTGGAACGGCGTAACTCCCGACGGAACTCTTTGAGATCTGTATCACCGGTCCTTCGTATCCGAGTGGTGACTGTAAGAGCACGACCGGCGGCGTCCTGAGATGGGACGACCTGATTCCCGGCACCTACACGGTCACGGAATCTGCTCTCGGCAGTGAGTGGGAAGTCCCCGTCATCGACGACTCCGGCGCTACTGTTACAAGTGGCGGTGTCGGAACCGCGACGGTGACGAACGAGTACATCCTCGGCTCCCTTGAGGTAACGAAAGATGTCATCTGGAACGGCGTAACTCCCGACGGAACTCTCTTGAGATCTGTATCACCGGTCCTTCGTATCCGAGTGGTGACTGTAAGAGCACGACCGGCGGCGTCCTGAGATGGGACGACCTGATTCCCGGCACCTACACGGTCACGGAATCTGCTCTCGGCAGTGAGTGGGAAGTCCCCGTCATCGACGACTCCGGCGCTACTGTTACAAGTGGCGGTGTCGGAACCGCGACGGTGACGACGAACGAGTACATCCTCGGCTCCCTTGAGGTAACGAAAGATGTCATCTGGAACGGCGTAACTCCCGACGGAACTCTCTTTGAGATCTGTATCACCGGTCCTTCGTATCCGAGTGGTGACTGTAAGAGCACGACCGGCGGCGTCCTGAGATGGGACGACCTGATTCCCGGCACCTACACGGTCACGGAATCTGCTCTCGGCAGTGAGTGGGAAGTCCCCGTCATCGACGACTCCGGCGCTACTGTTACAAGTGGTGGTGTCGGAACCGCGACGGTGACGAACGAGTACATCCTCGGCTCCCTTGAGGTAACGAAAGATGTCATCTGGAACGGCGTAACTCCCGACGGAACTCTCTTTGAGATCTGTATCACCGGTCCTTCGTATCCGAGTGGTGACTGTAAGAGCACGACCGGCGGCGTCCTGAGATGGACGACCTGATTCCCGGCACCTACACGGTCACGGAATCTGCTCTCGGCAGTGAGTGGGAAGTCCCCGTCATCGACGACTCCGGCGCTACTGTTACAAGTGGCGGTGTCGGAACCGCGACGGTGACGAACGAAGTACATCCTCGGCTCCCTTGAGGTAACGAAAGATGTCATCTGGAACGGCGTAACTCCCGACGGAACTCTCTTTGAGATCTGTATCACCGGTCCTTCGTATCCGAGTGGTGACTGTAAGAGCACGACCGGCGGCGTCCTGAGATGGGACGACCTGATTCCCGGCACCTACACGGTCACGGAATCTGCTCTCGGCAGTGAGTGGGAAGTCCCCGTCATCGACGACTCCGGCGCTACTGTTACAAGTGGCGGTGTCGGAACCGCGACGGTGACGAACGAGTACATCCTCGGCTCCCTTGAGGTAACGAAAGATGTCATCTGGAACGGCGTAACTCCCGACGGAACTCTCTTTGAGATCTGTATCACCGGTCCTTCGTATCCGAGTGGTGACTGTAAGAGCACGACCGGCGGCGTCCTGAGATGGGACGACCTGATCCCGGCACCTACACGGTCACGGAATCTGCTCTCGGCAGTGAGTGGGAAGTCCCCGTCATCGACGACTCCGGCGCTACTGTTACAAGTGGTGGTGTCGGAACCGCGACGGTGACGAACGAGTACATCCTCGCTCCCTTGAGGTAACGAAAGATGTCATCTGGAACGGCGTAACTCCCGACGGAACTCTCTTTGAGATCTGTATCACCGGTCCTTCGTATCCGAGTGGTGACTGTAAGAGCACGACCGGCGGCGTCCTGAGATGGGACGACCTGATTCCCGGCACCTACACGGTCACGGAATCTGCTCTCGGCAGTGAGTGGGAAGTCCCCGTCATCGACGACTCCGGCGCTACTGTTACAAGTGGCGGTGTCGGAACCGCGACGGTGACGAACGAGTACATCCTCTCCCCTTGAGGTAACGAAAGATGTCATCTGGAACGGCGTAACTCCCGACGGAACTCTCTTTGAGATCTGTATCACCGGTCCTTCGTATCGAGTGGTGACTGTCGACGGCGGCGTCCTGAGATCCTGATTTACACGGTCACGGAATCTGCTCTCCGAAGTTGACAAAACGGCGCGACGAGAGATGGGACGCCTACTGCCCGGCGGTGGGAACGCAGTGAGAGTGGGAAGTGGAAGGCGAAAGTTACAAGTGGCGGTGTCGGAACCGCGACGTGACGAACGAGTACATCCTCGGCTCCCTTGAGGTAACGAAAGATGTCATCTGGAACGGCGTAACTCCCGACGGAACTCTCTTTGAGATCTGTATCACCGGTCCTTCGTATCCGAGTGGTGACTGTAAGAGCACGACCGGCGGCGTCCTGAGATGGGACGACCTGATTCCCGGCACCTACACGGTCACGGAATCTGCTCTCGGCAGTGAGTGGGAAGTCCCCGTCATCGACGACTCCGGCGCTACTGTTACAGTGGCGGTGTCGGAACCGCGACGGTGACGAACGAGTACATCCTCGGCTCCCTTGAGGTAACGAAAGATGTCATCTGGAACGGCGTAACTCCCGACGGAACTCTCTTTGAGATCTGTATCACCGGTCCTTCGTATCCGAGTGGTGACTGTAAGAGCACGACCGGCGGCGTCCTGAGATGGGACGACCTGATTCCCGGCACCTACACGGTCACGGAATCTGCTCTCGGCAGTGAGTGGGAAGTCCCCGTCATCGACGACTCCGGCGCTACTGTTACAAGTGGCGGTGTCGGAACCGCGACGGTGACGAACGAGTACATCCTCGGCTCCCTTGAGGTAACGAAAGATGTCATCTGGAACGGCGTAACTCCCGACGGAACTCTCTTTGAGATCTGTATCACCGGTCCTTCGTATCCGAGTGGTGACTGTAAGAGCACGACCGGCGGCGTCCTGAGATGGGACGACCTGATTCCCGGCACCTACACGGTCACGGAATCTGCTCTCGGCAGTGAGTGGGAAGTCCCCGTCATCGACGACTCCGGCGCTACTGTTACAAGTGGCGGTGTCGGAACCGCGACGGTGACGAACGAGTACATCCTCGGCTCCCTTGAGGTAACGAAAGATGTCATCTGGAACGGCGTAACTCCCGACGGAACTCTCTTTGAGATCTGTATCACCGGTCCTTCGTATCCGAGTGGTGACTGTAAGAGCACGACCGGCGGCGTCCTGAGATGGGACGACCTGATTCCCGGCACCTACACGGTCACGGAATCTGCTCTCGGCAGTGAGTGGGAAGTCCCCGTCATCGACGACTCCGGCGCTACTGTTACAAGTGGCGGTGTCGGAACCGCGACGGTGACGAACGAGTACATCCTCGGCTCCCTTGAGGTAACGAAAGATGTCATCTGGAACGGCGTAACTCCCGACGGAACTCTCTTTGAGATCTGTATCACCGGTCCTTCGTATCCGAGTGGTGACTGTAAGAGCACGACCGGCGGCGTCCTGAGATGGGACGACCTGATTCCCGGCACCTACACGGTCACGGAATCTGCTCTCGGCAGTGAGTGGGAAGTCCCGTCATCGACGACTCCGGCGCTACTGTTACAAGTGGCGGTGTCGGAACCGCGACGGTGACGAACGAGTACATCCTCGGCTCCCTTGAGGTAACGAAAGATGTCATCTGGAACGGCGTAACTCCCGACGGAACTCTCTTTGAGATCTGTATCACCGGTCCTTCGTATCCGAGTGGTGACTGTAAGAGCACGACCGGCGGCGTCCTGAGATGGGACGACCTGATTCCCGGCACCTACACGGTCACGGAATCTGCTCTCGGCAGTGAGTGGGAAGTCCCCGTCATCGACGACTCCGGCGCTACTGTTACAAGTGGCGGTGTCGGAACCGCGACGGTGACGAACGAGTACATCCTCGGCTCCCTTGAGGTAACGAAAGATGTCATCTGGAACGGCGTAACTCCCGACGGAACTCTCTTTGAGATCTGTATCACCGGTCCTTCGTATCCGAGTGGTGACTGTAAGAGCACGACCGGCGGCGTCCTGAGATGGGACGACCTGATTCCCGGCACCTACACGGTCACGGAATCTGCTCTCGGCAGTGAGTGGGAAGTCCCCGTCATCGACGACTCCGGCGCTACTGTTACAAGTGGCGGTGTCGGAACCGCGACGGTGACGAACGAGTACATCCTCGGCTCCCTTGAGGTAACGAAAGATGTCATCTGGAACGGCGTAACTCCCGACGGAACTCTCTTTGAGATCTGTATCACCGGTCCTTCGTATCCGAGTGGTGACTGTAAGAGCACGACCGGCGGCGTCCTGAGATGGACGACCTGATTCCCGGCACCTACACGGTCACGGAATCTGCTCTCGGCAGTGAGTGGGAAGTCCCCGTCATCGACGACTCCGGCGCTACTGTTACAAGTGGCGGTGTCGGAACCGCGACGGTGACGAACGAGTACATCCTCGGCTCCCTTGAGGTAACGAAAGATGTCATCTGGAACGGCGTAACTCCCGACGGAACTCTCTTTGAGATCTGTATCACCGGTCCTTCGTATCCGAGTGGTGACTGTAAGAGCACGACCGGCGGCGTCCTGAGATGGACGACCTGATTCCCGGCACCTACACGGTCACGGAATCTGCTCTCGGCAGTGAGTGGGAAGTCCCCGTCATCGACGACTCCGGCGCTACTGTTACAAGTGGTGGTGTCGGAACCGCGACGGTGACGAACGAGTACATCCTCGGCTCCCTTGAGGTAACGAAAGATGTCATCTGGAACGGCGTAACTCCCGACGGAACTCTCTTTGAGATCTGTATCACCGGTCCTTCGTATCCGAGTGGTGACTGTAAGAGCACGACCGGCGGCGTCCTGAGATGGGACGACCTGATTCCCGGCACCTACACGGTCACGGAATCTGCTCTCGGCAGTGAGTGGGAAGTCCCCGTCATCGACGACTCCGGCGCTACTGTTACAAGTGGCGGTGTCGGAACCGCGACGGTGACGAACGAGTACATCCTCGGCTCCCTTGAGGTAACGAAAGATGTCATCTGGAACGGCGTAACTCCCGACGGAACTCTCTTTGAGATCTGTATCACCGGTCCTTCGTATCCGAGTGGTGACTGTAAGAGCACGACCGGCGGCGTCCTGAGATGGGACGACCTGATTCCCGGCACCTACACGGTCACGGAATCTGCTCTCGGCAGTGAGTGGGAAGTCCCCGTCATCGACGACTCCGGCGCTACTGTTACAAGTGGCGGTGTCGGAACCGCGACGGTGACGAACGAGTACATCCTCGGCTCCCTTGAGGTAACGAAAGATGTCATCTGGAACGGCGTAACTCCCGACGGAACTCTCTTTGAGATCTGTATCACCGGTCCTTCGTATCCGAGTGGTGACTGTAAGAGCACGACCGGCGGCGTCCTGAGATGGGACGACCTGATTCCCGGCACCTACACGGTCACGGAATCTGCTCTCGGCAGTGAGTGGGAAGTCCCCGTCATCGACGACTCCGGCGCTACTGTTACAAGTGGCGGTGTCGGAACCGCGACGGTGACGAACGAGTACATCCTCGGCTCCCTTGAGGTAACGAAAGATGTCATCTGGAACGGCGTAACTCCCGACGGAACTCTCTTTGAGATCTGTATCACCGGTCCTTCGTATCCGAGTGGTGACTGTAAGAGCACGACCGGCGGCGTCCTGAGATGGGACGACCTGATTCCCGGCACCTACACGGTCACGGAATCTGCTCTCGGCAGTGAGTGGGAAGTCCCCGTCATCGACGACTCCGGCGCTACTGTTACAAGTGGCGGTGTCGGAACCGCGACGGTGACGAACGAGTACATCCTCGGCTCCCTTGAGGTAACGAAAGATGTCATCTGGAACGGCGTAACTCCCGACGGAACTCTCTTTGAGATCTGTATCACCGGTCCTTCGTATCCGAGTGGTGACTGTAAGAGCACGACCGGCGGCGTCCTGAGATGGGACGACCTGATTCCCGGCACCTACACGGTCACGGAATCTGCTCTCGGCAGTGAGTGGGAAGTCCCCGTCATCGACGACTCCGGCGCTACTGTTACAAGTGGCGGTGTCGGAACCGCGACGGTGACGAACGAGTACATCCTCGGCTCCCTTGAGGTAACGAAAGATGTCATCTGGAACGGCGTAACTCCCGACGGAACTCTCTTTGAGATCTGTATCACCGGTCCTTCGTATCCGAGTGGTGACTGTAAGAGCACGACCGGCGGCGTCCTGAGATGGGACGACCTGATTCCCGGCACCTACACGGTCACGGAATCTGCTCTCGGCAGTGAGTGGGAAGTCCCCGTCATCGACGACTCCGGCGCTACTGTTACAAGTGGCGGTGTCGGAACCGCGACGGTGACGAACGAGTACATCCTCGGCTCCCTTGAGGTAACGAAAGATGTCATCTGGAACGGCGTAACTCCCGACGGAACTCTCTTTGAGATCTGTATCACCGGTCCTTCGTATCCGAGTGGTGACTGTAAGAGCACGACCGGCGGCGTCCTGAGATGGGACGACCTGATTCCCGGCACCTACACGGTCACGGAATCTGCTCTCGGCAGTGAGTGGGAAGTCCCCGTCATCGACGACTCCGGCGCTACTGTTACAAGTGGCGGTGTCGGAACCGCGACGGTGACGAACGAGTACATCCTCGGCTCCCTTGAGGTAACGAAAGATGTCATCTGGAACGGCGTAACTCCCGACGGAACTCTCTTTGAGATCTGTATCACCGGTCCTTCGTATCCGAGTGGTGACTGTAAGAGCACGACCGGCGGCGTCCTGAGATGGGACGACCTGATTCCCGGCACCTACACGGTCACGGAATCTGCTCTCGGCAGTGAGTGGGAAGTCCCCGTCATCGACGACTCCGGCGCTACTGTTACAAGTGGCGGTGTCGGAACCGCGACGGTGACGAACGAGTACATCCTCGCTCCCTTGAGGTAACGAAAGATGTCATCTGGAACGGCGTAACTCCCGACGGAACTCTCTTTGAGATCTGTATCACCGGTCCTTCGTATCCGAGTGGTGACTGTAAGAGCACGACCGGCGGCGTCCTGAGATGGGACGACCTGATTCCCGGCACCTACACGGTCACGGAATCTGCTCTCGGCAGTGAGTGGGAAGTCCCCGTCATCGACGACTCCGGCGCTACTGTTACAAGTGGCGGTGTCGGAACCGCGACGGTGACGAACGAGTACATCCTCGGCTCCCTTGAGGTAACGAAAGATGTCATCTGGAACGGCGTAACTCCCGACGGAACTCTCTTTGAGATCTGTATCACCGGTCCTTCGTATCCGAGTGGTGACTGTAAGAGCACGACCGGCGGCGTCCTGAGATGGGACGACCTGATTCCCGGCACCTACACGGTCACGGAATCTGCTCTCGGCAGTGAGTGGGAAGTCCCCGTCATCGACGACTCCGGCGCTACTGTTACAAGTGGCGGTGTCGGAACCGCGACGGTGACGAACGAGTACATCCTCGGCTCCCTTGAGGTAACGAAAGATGTCATCTGGAACGGCGTAACTCCCGACGGAACTCTCTTTGAGATCTGTATCACCGGTCCTTCGTATCCGAGTGGTGACTGTAAGAGCACGACCGGCGGCGTCCTGAGATGGGACGACCTGATTCCCGGCACCTACACGGTCACGGAATCTGCTCTCGGCAGTGAGTGGGAAGTCCCCGTCATCGACGACTCCGGCGCTACTGTTACAAGTGGCGGTGTCGGAACCGCGACGGTGACGAACGAGTACATCCTCGGCTCCCTTGAGGTAACGAAAGATGTCATCTGGAACGGCGTAACTCCCGACGGAACTCTCTTTGAGATCTGTATCACCGGTCCTTCGTATCCGAGTGGTGACTGTAAGAGCACGACCGGCGGCGTCCTGAGATGGGACGACCTGATTCCCGGCACCTACACGGTCACGGAATCTGCTCTCGGCAGTGAGTGGGAAGTCCCCTCATCGACGACTCCGGCGCTACTGTTACAAGTGGCGGTGTCGGAACCGCGACGGTGACGAACGAGTACATCCTCGGCTCCTTGAGGTAACGAAAGATGTCATCTGGAACGGCGTAACTCCCGACGGAACTCTCTTTGAGATCTGTATCACCGGTCCTTCGTATCCGAGTGGTGACTGTAAGAGCACACCGGCGGCTCCTGAGATGGGACGACCTGATTCCCGGCACCTACACGTCACGGAATCTGCTCTCGGCAGTGAGTGGGAAGTCCCGTCATCGACGACTCCGGCGTACTGTTACAAGTGGCGGTGTCGGAACCGCGACGGTGACGAACGAGTACATCCTCGGCTCCCTTGAGGTAACGAAAGATGTCATCTGGAACGGCGTAACTCCCGACGGAACTCTCTTTGAGATCTGTATCACCGGTCCTTCGTATCCGAGTGGTGACTGTAAGAGCACGACCGGCGGCGTCCTGAGATGGGACGACCTGATTCCCGGCACCTACACGGTCACGGAATCTGCTCTCGGCAGTGAGTGGGAAGTCCCCGTCATCGACGACTCCGGCGCTACTGTTACAAGTGGTGGTGTCGGAACCGCGACGGTGACGAACGAGTACATCCTCGGCTCCCTTGAGTAACGAAAGATGTCATCTGGAACGGCGTAACTCCCGACGGAACTCTCTTTGAGATCTGTATCACCGGTCCTTCGTATCCGAGTGGTGACTGTAAGAGCACGACCGGCGGCGTCCTGAGATGGGACACCTGATTCCCGGCACCTACACGGTCACGGAATCTGCTCTCGGCAGTGAGTGGGAAGTCCCCGTCATCGACGACTCCGGCGCTACTGTTACAATGGCGGTGTCGGAACCGCGACGGTGACGAACGAGTACATCCTCGGCTCCCTTGAGGTAACGAAAGATGTCATCTGGAACTGCGTAACTCCCGACGGAACTCTCTTTGAGATCTGTATCACCGGTCCTTCGTATCCGAGTGGTGACTGTAAGAGCCGACCGGCGGCGTCCTGAGATGGGACGACCTGATTCCCGGCACCTACACGTCACGGAATCTGCTCTCGGCAGTGAGTGGGAAGTCCCCGTCATCGACGACTCCGGCGCTACTGTTACAAGTGGCGGCGGTGTCGGAACCGCGACGGTGACGAACGAGTACATCCTCGGCTCCCTTGAGGTAACGAAAGATGTCATCTGGAACGGCGTAACTCCCGACGGAACTCTCTTTGAGATCTGTATCACCGGTCCTTCGTATCCGAGTGGTGACTGTAAGAGCACGACCGGCGGCGTCCTGAGATGGGACGACCTGATTCCCGGCACCTACACGGTCACGGAATCTGCTCTCGGCAGTGAGTGGGAAGTCCCCGTCATCGACGACTCCGGCGCTACTGTTACAAGTGGCGGTGTCGGAACCGCGACGGTGACGAACGAGTACATCCTCGGCTCCCTTGAGTAACGAAAGATGTATCTGGAACGGCGTAACTCCCGACGGAACTCTCTTTGAGATCTGTATCACCGGTCCTTCGTATCCGAGTGGTGACTGTAAGAGCACGACGGCGGCGTCCTGAGATGGGACGACCTGATTCCCGGCACCTACACGGTCACGGAATCTGCTCCGGCAGTGATGGAAGTCCCCGTCATCGACGACTCCGGCGCTACTTTACAAGTGGCGGTGTCGGAACCGCGACGGTGGACGAACGAGTACATCCTCGGCTCCTTGAGGTAACGAAAGATGTCATCTGGAACGGCGTAACTCCCGACGGAACTCTCTTTGAGATCTGTATCACCGGTCCTTCGTATCCGAGTGGTGACTGTAAGAGCACGACCGGCGGCGTCCTGAGATGGGACGACCTGATTCCCGGCACCTACACGGTCACGGAATCTGCTCTCGGCAGTGAGTGGGAAGTCCCCGTCATCGACGACTCCGGCGCTACTGTTACAAGTGGCGGTGTCGGAACCGCGACGGTGACGAACGAGTACATCCTCGGCTCCCTTGAGGTAACGAAAGATGTCATCTGGAACGGCGTAACTCCCGACGGAACTCTCTTTGAGATCTGTATCACCGGTCCTTCGTATCCGAGTTGGTGACTGTAAGAGCACGACCGGCGGCGTCCTGAGATGGGGACGACCTGATTCCCGGCACCTACACGGTCACGGAATCTGCTCTCGGCAGTGAGTGGGAAGTCCCCGTCATCGACGACTCCGGCGCTACTGTTACAAGTGGTGGTGTCGGAACCGCGACGGTGACGAACGAGTACATCCTCGGCTCCCTTGAGGTAACGAAAGATGTCATCTGGAACGGCGTAACTCCCGACGGAACTCTCTTTGAGATCTGTATCACCGGTCCTTCGTATCCGAGTGGTGACTGTAAGAGCACGACCGGCGGCGTCCTGAGATGGACGACCTGATTCCCGGCACCTACACGGTCACGGAATCTGCTCTCGGCAGTGAGTGGGAAGTCCCCGTCATCGACGACTCCGGCGCTACTGTTACAAGTGGCGGTGTCGGAACCGCGACGGTGACGAACGAGTACATCCTCGGCTCCCTTGAGGTAACGAAAGATGTCATCTGGAACGCGG
>NZ_LTBL01000001.1:2100000-2278866 GCF_018687785.1 Methanovulcanius yangii | reverse complement strand
CGCCGCTCCCACTCTTCCTTCCTGAGGATCACCTCTCCCTGAAGCGGATGACATCCTGCATATCGGAGCGCAGATAGGCCTCCGCCTCGGAGAGACTCCTCCTTTCATCCGTGTGAATAAAAATCCAAAGACCGGATACCGGGGATACTCTACCGGACGCAATTCAAGCGGTTCGGAAAACCCTGCGACAAAGGTTTCGTAATCAAACCCGGCAATCGTCTCCGGGACCGTGCCCGCAGGCGGCTGCACCACCAAGAGGGCATACACATCATCACCCACTTCCTGCAGCAACCGATCCCAGTCGGGCACCATCCCTTCGAAATAGAACCTGTAGACATTAATGCCCCAGGCATATTCCGCAATGTCCGTCGTGCACCACCCGGCAAAGCGGAGGGGGTTCACCTCGATGGGAACGACCTTTCCGTCATCATTCACCCGCAATTCAATATGCAGGGGAAAATTTGTGATTCCCATCAGTGCCTGAATCCGCCGGAGAAGGTGGGTTACCGGCGCAAGCTGCTCCGCAACAATCTTCCTTGAGGTCAGATAGACCCGGTCGTCGACATCATCAACTGAGGAGAAGAGATGGGCAAGAATATTGAGTACCACCGGTTCACCCTGCGCATTAAAATACGCATCCACCGCAAGTTCCGTTCCTTCGATATACTCTTCGATGATGAAGGTCCCGGCGTCACAGACTTCCGGCGGATAGCCTGCAGCGATATCTTCCATACCCGTCTTTATGGCGTCAAGGACGTCCGTCCATTCCTCGTCCGTGCGGACGACATGCACACCCGCACTGAAGAAGCCAACCGCCGGTTTGATGACAAACGGTTTCGGGAGGAGCGCAACATCAAGCATATCCAGTTCTCCGAAGGGGACCGACCGGAAGAAAAACGTAGGATACAGGCCGGAGATGAGTTTTCGAAATGCTGCCTTGTCCTTGAAGAGGGCGATGGTTTTCGCAAGGTCCGTTTCGCCCAGATGCTCCGCAATCCATCCTATCGCATGCTCCGAGTTGGTATACATCCGGCAATCGCCCTCGTGTACGCACCGCACTACTTCAGCTCCGTCGACGAGGCGCATCCGTCCGTCCGTGTTCATTCTCACTGATGTTGCATTTCTGAGAACAGGAAGGTCCATCGTCACTATGGTGTCCACAAGATACCGGGATACATAGGGTTCATCCAGTACTATCAAACCTCATCAGTCCTGTATTCATTTGCAGGACGAATGGCAAAAGAATGCCGGAAGAGGCGGTATTCACCCTCCCGGCCCCCGGACATCTTCTCAGCCCCCATGGGGATGCATCGCCGGTGACTGCTTGCCGGTGTCGCACCGGGAAGGGTCTGCCACATTTATCTGTCCGAACACTCCATTCTGCCATGTACGCTGTGCACGGCAGGTTTTGCCGGGCCATCCGCATCTGCCTGCAGCTGTCAGCCGGTGCGGGAGGAAATACTCTGAGATGGGATATTTGGAGAAGAGATGACTTTGAATGCGACAGACTGGAATACAAAATGGAAGCGGCAGTGGAACAGGTACCGCGATGCCAGCATGGAACAGACAGGGGCTGCCTACTGGGACAACGAGGATGCGGCACGTGATTATTACCGGAAATCACTGGAGCATCGTAATGCCCGTGTCGACCCCGTTCTCGCCGGCCTTCCTCTGGCCCCCACTGCCCGCGTGCTGGACATCGGGGCAGGACCGGGGTCAATTACCATCCCGCTTGCCCGGAAGGTCGCTCACGTCACCGCCGTCGAACCATCGGGGGGGATGTATACCGTACTCCGGGAGAACCTAGCGACCGAAAGTGTGTCAAACGTCGACACCCTGCAGAAACTCTGGGAGGATGTGGATGTTTCCGCCGATCTGGATGGGCCATATGACATCGTCTTTGCCAGAAACTCCCTGAACGTGCCGGATATCAAAGATGCCATCGGGACGATGATTGCAGCCTCGTCAGACTATCTCGCCATCTATTGGTTTGCGGGCCTGACCCCCTGGGAGATGATGTCATGTGCCCTGTGGCCGGCACTCCACGGCAGGGAATTTGCCAGCCCGCCGAAATGCGACATCATATACAACCTGCTCTATAGCATGGGGATTTACCCCAGTGTCGAATCCGTACCCTTCCCCCACACCTATGTCTTCCCGACCTCCGAGGCAGCCGTGGAGTACTTTGCCCCCAGGTCCTTGCAGCCACCACGGCCCAGAAGGACGTGCTCCGACAGTATATTCTGGCCCATATGGGAAGTGACGGCACCACATACACCATCCCCGGACACTCTCATCATGTGAAGATCTGGTGGAGAAAGAGGGAGTCGCCGCCGTCGGACTGAGCACCAGATGCCATCAGGGCCCCCTTCTCCATACCACCCGCCCTCCCCGGGGAGATGAAGGACATACGATGCCGATGAAGCAGAGCAGACCCTTTCGGGAGGCATCGCGTTGCCGGTTCTCCCGTCCCTGCATCTCCGAACCCCCCACCATACTCCTTTATACGGAGAAGAATCATTGTCCCCCCTATGGAGACGTTCACCCCTCCCCGCCCCATGATCACCTTCGCAGGATTCGACACGGGCCGCGAGAAGGCTCTGGAGGATCTCACATCAGTCATCAGGAACGGGGAGATCGACCCTCCGCTGCTGCCCCTCATACGGGCCTTCTCACGGGTGCCCTCCTGCTACACACTCCAGAGCTGCTACGGCCATTTTGTCCATGCAGGAACGCAGGACATCCACACTATCAGACGGCTGCAACCCGGCGCAACCCAGGTCAGAAGGGTAACCTACCGTATCGCCTACGTGGCATTCTGCATCGAAAACAGCCGCCGGGGCCATCTTCTCTGCGAGGATCTCCGTGTGATCGCAAGGAACGACCCGGAGTATATCCAGTTCGGGAGTGCCGACTGGTTCTGGGATCAGACTCCCAACACCTATGCCATTCAGGTTTCCCCGTCACGCTATCAGACACAGGATAGCTGTCTTTTGACCCTGGACGAGGCACTCGTCGTTCAGGATGTGAGGGACCGGTTATTCACGGAGCTGATGCGGCTCGTGAAGGAGCATACGCCGGCGGGCAGGTAGCCCCGGTTCACGGAAATTCACCACCCCTCTGCCGCGACCGAAAGAGGAGACATTCCCACTGAGGAAGGGGAGGGGGAAGGGGAGGGCCTTCCCCGCCAAAATCACTTTTTCCCCCCGTATGACCGGACATGCTTCCAGGCACGGTGATGGGCAGGGAAATGCTCCTTATCCGCGTACATGCCGATATCCTCACGACGGAAATGCACCCGATCCCGGCCAACAGGACAGACTTTCAGGCAGATACCGCAGGGGGCGATGCGCTTGCGGTGGAGGCGTTCACTGTTCTCTGCGCATGCCTTCTTGTCAGTCAGGACGGCGGGATATTCACCTTCCTCCAGTGCGCCCGCGGGACAGCGAAGCACGCACTCCATACATCTGGTACAGAGTTCCTCTTCCATGACCGGGTCCTCGGGCAGTTCGGCGGTTGTAAGTACCGAACCGAACCTGACCCGTGGCCCGTATTCCGGGGTCAGAAGCATGTTATTTACGCCGAACGTTCCCAGACCGGCCATGTACGCGGCATGCCGGTGAGAAAAGAAGGCAACGGGGTTTTCGAGCAGGACATCGATGCTCCCGTAGCCGTCGCGGGGGACGAAGACCGACGGATACCCCTCTCCATTCAGGTACGAGGCGAGCCGATAGGTATACTGGTCCAGGAGGGTATTGACAGTGGTGTAGAGCTCGTGATAATAGATGGAGGGTGCAGTCTCAAGGACAGGAAGGTCGACCGGAAGGCCGATTACGATCACCGACCTGGCCTCAGGAAAGATGGACTGCGGATAGAATGCCTCCGGCATCCATGGGGTAAAGGGCGGATGCTCCCACCGCTTCACACCGGCGATTCCCACGAGCGGGATGTCCATTGTACGGCACCGTTGACGAATCGACTCCCTGAGATCTTCATCCATTGTAATCACTATGAGCTATCGCAGTGGTATTTGAAAGATTCTCCGGAAGTCAGTGCCTCTTATCCGGTACCGGAATTCCTACATCCCTCCTGGCGATGCAACGGTCCGCCGGCACCCACGGATGATCATTCAAACCCACATTCATATCGCGATTGTTCTAAACGAACACATATCATGGCGAATACGGCATCCAGGTGATATTCACTCGTTTCATCCGATGAAATTGATAATACATACATGAATGACGAATATCTCCAAAAATACACTGCATTTTACCGATTCACTGATTCCCACAGGAGAGCATTTATCACCTCCACCACCATCATGACCCCCATGAGTGTCATTGCCGTAAGCAGGGATGACTGCACGAAATGCGGAGTCTGTGTCAATGTCTGCCCTGCCTTCATTATCTCGATGGAGAAGGGCGACTATCCTCTGGTGACCGAAGACAAGGAGAAACGCTGCATGAGATGTGGTCATTGCGAGGTTTTCTGTCCTTTTGACGCACTGAAAGTAGATTTCAAAGGAGACTATCCGGCAAACTTCAATCCCCGGGCCCTGGACATCAAACCGGACCAGTTCGGCAAGTTCATGCAGTCCCGCCGGTCCATCCGGCAATTCCGCAAAAAGCCGGTGGACCCCCGCGTCCTTGACGATGTGATGGAGACCGTGCGGTTTGCACCGACCGCTGCAAACCGGCAGAAGGTCCACTACATTGTCATCATGGACACCGAAAAGGTCCGGAGGATATCCGCCCTTGCCATCGAGTGGATGCAAAAAGTGATGAGCGAACAGCCTGATCACCCGTATGCCGACATCTTCAACGGAATGATAGAGGCCTATGATCAGGGAATCGACCTCGTCTGCCGGAATGCTCCGCATATCATCTTCGCGGCAGTACCCACCAACAACCCATTTGCCGTCACGGACGCTGCCATCGCCCTCACCTGGTTCGAACTCGTGGCCAAGGCCTACGGGGTCGGGTCATGCTGGCTGGGGACTCTCAAGCTGGCAGCGGAGGAATACCTCCCGATCCAGGAGGAACTGCATATTCCAAAAGGCTATCTCCCGAATTACGCACTGATATTTGGTTTACCCAAGCTCCGGAGCAAAGGAGTGCCGAAGAGAGATCCCCTGAGTGTCGAATACATCTGAATATTTTTTTGGATATTATACGGATCGGATGTCATTGCCCTAATGTTTCGTGCATCCCCACATCCCTCCCCCGCTCATCGGACGGGTCCTGTTCCAGCATATTCAAGTCATCAGGCAGAGAGATTTTCTGTACTATGGAGCACACGCCTGCGGCGGATTCGTCCGGAGCGCAGGAACAGGAACCCCATCACCCCGTAGACTTCCCGACGGGAAAACCACGGGTACATTCGTCCAGATGCTCGATTCTGTTTCCGGGTGACGAGGGGTCGGCCGCCATCGAAGAGGTTGGTGGAAAGGCATTCTCCCTCCTGGAGCTGTGCAGGGCAGGGCTTCCCGTCCCCCCGGGGTGTGTTCTCACCACCGCGTTCTTTGCGTCATGGTCCGCATCGGTGATGGCAACGGAGGTCTGGCGCTCCATGGCGGCATCCGGCACCCCGATCGCGGAATCCGGTGTGAAGGCACTGCAGGATCACTGCACAGGCCTTGCGTTTTCTCCACTTCAGGGAGAGGTGCTGGCGTCTGCACTCCGGCGCCTTGGCACCGATCCCGGCATCTGGGCGGTACGATCGTCGTCACCCGCGGAGGACGAGCAGGAGGCATCGTTTGCGGGCATCTACCGGACCGAGATCGGGGTGACGACGAACGGGCTCGAGGATGCGATTCGCAGGGTCTTTGCCTCTTCATTTGAGGGCCGGGTCCTCTCCTACCACAGGGCCCACCGACGCGACCCGGGCCCTCCGGCAATGGCGGTCATCGTCCAGAAACTGGTTCCCGCCGATATCTCCGGCATCGCGTTCTCCGCAAACCCGGTCACCAACAGCAGGGAGGAGATCGTTATCAATGCCGGATGGGGACTGGGGGAGACAATCGTTACCGGCCGGACATCACCCGATGAACTAGTGCTCACCCGGCAGGGGTCAACGATCGTCGACCGGAAGACCGGGGCGAAGGAGATCGCCTGCTTCGCCCGTCCCGGCGGCGGAGTGAGGGAATGTCACGGTTACCACAGCGAACGGTTCTGCCTGGATGGATACGACCCCTTCGTTCTGCGTGACCTCGTCCTGAAGGCGGAAGAGGTATTCGGTGATGCCGTCGATGTCGAATGGGCAGGAAAGGACGGCAATTTGATGATCCTCCAAGCCCGCCCCATCACCACCATGGTGCCGCTGCCGGAAGCCCTGAGGACCGGCGGCGGAGGGGAGCCGGTACGGATGTACCTTGACCTGACACTCGTCGAACACGGGATGCAGGGCGCCCTCTCGCCGCTCGGGTCTTCATGGATGGACGGGATTCTGGGTTGTACGGTAGAGTCGCTCACCGGCAACTCCTGTGCGGGCCGGGATGCAATCTGCGGCATTGCCCAGGTGACGGAGGGACGGATGTACCTTAACATCTCCAATCTCCTGTGGATCATGCATCCACGCATGATCGACCTTCTGTTTGGGGGACTGGACACCTCCTCCGCAGCGATCATACGGGACTGCGACCCCGCAGCATGGAAAAATCCCGTCCGTCCGGCTCTTCTCCGGGGCATGACGGCGGCCTCCCTCTGGCAGTCCCGCGACCTCCTTCTCCATGCGGGACGGGGATTTCTCTCCCCTGAGGCGGTATCCCGTGAGTGCAGGAGATCGGAGGCTGAGTTCCTTGCGTCACTCGATGAACTCGAGTTGCAGGATCTCCCGTTCAGTGAGTACTGTGAGAAGGCCGGGCGGCTGATCGTCTGGTGGGTGAAGGAGAAGACCGGTGCAACCCTGATCAACTCCGAGTGCGCCCGCATGACGGTCCGCAGGATGTTTGCCGGAGCACCCGATGACATCCGGGCGCTTGCCGACAGGGTTGACCGTGCCCTCCCGAATAACCGGACGACAGGGATGGCGCTCTCCCTGTCACGCCTCTCCCTTCTTGCAGGGGGCGAAATCGACGACGACGTCACCATGCTTGCGGAGCGGATTCGTCAGGGAGAGATGCCCGAGGAGTTCATGAAGGAATGGACGGACTTCATGGAAGAATACGGGTTCCGGGGACCGCGGGAGATCGATCCTGCATCACCGGGGTACGCCAACGACCCGCTCCTTGCCCTTTCCCAGATACGAACCTACAGAGAGGCAGATCTCAGGGGGCAGGGACCCGCGGAGCGGTTTGAGAACGAGCGCCGCCGCCGTGAGGAGGCGTGCCGCCTCCTGCGTGACTACAGCAGGAAAAAAGGCAGGCTGCAGGAACGTCTCTTCGTTCGGATGGAGACCCTGCTCGACATCTTCGGGGGCACCCGTGAAGATCATAAATATTACCTCGTCATGGTCACCGCAAGGGTGCGCAGGCGTGCCCTTGCCGCGGGAGAGATTCTCGCATCCAGGAACCAGATCGGGCATGCAAATGAGGTCTTCTGCCTCTCCATTGCAGATATCCAGGCCGCACTCGACAATCCCGGGGTCCGGATGCAGCCCGCCGTTGCCGCAAACCGGACACGCTTCGGCAGGATGAACCGGGTCAGCCGGTACCCACCGGTCATCGACTCCTCGGGGCGGATCATCCGCCCCAACACGGATGGGGAGGATAACGGGGCAGAGATTTCCGGATACGGCGTCTCCGACGGAACCGCCCGCGGTCCGGTCAGGGTGCTTCACCATCCGACTGAAAAAGAGGTTTTTCCGGGGGATATTCTCGTCATCAGCGCCTCGGACCCGGGGTGGACACCCCTCTTCCTGACAGCCGGCGGGGTCATCCTTGAGGTGGGGGGGCTCCTCCAGCACGGGTCGATCATCGCTCGGGAGTATGGCATTCCCTGCATCGTGGGGGTCACCCGGGCGACTGAGCGGTTTGAAGACGGCCAGTGGGTGGAGATGGACGGAGGAAACGGGATCATACACAGGATTTCACCGGAGGACATCCCCTGCACCGAATAACCGACGGGCAGGATGGGACCGACACCTCTCTATTGCATCCCATTTCGTTGTTTTGACATCGTACATTCCGAAATCTTATATTTTGGCATGCCGACTTTCAGGGAATGAGGTGGAAAGAATAGTTGCGGAGAAGACCGGACCACCCGGTCTTGCCGCCGATATGGCCCGCCGGATGTTCTCCGGGGATGCCGACCCCTTTGTCCGATGGTGGTATATACAGGGTTATTTTGAGGGGGAAGATTTTGGCCGGCGGGATTTTACCATCTGTTTCTTTTCACTCCGGCTTGCGGATGATGCCGGTCCGTCGGGTGAGGCAATACGGAGCCCTGGTGCGATGTATCTCTGCTCTGTTGTCGATGCGGCAACGGGCGTTCACCACCGGGAAGTGCGGGTGGATGCGTCGCTGCACAACTGGTACCTCAGGCAGCTCGACACGTTCCCGGACAGACTCGGCGTGAGCAGGTACGTCAGTGACACCATCAGGAGGGAGATTGAGGAGCACGGCCTCTATCCCCCCATTAACTGCCCGCCGACGACGATGGAGACCGAGAAGACCCCTTTCTCGGTGACTTGGGACGACGCCCGAATCACGTTTCTTGACGAGGAGATCATCATCACCTTCCATGACCCGACCCACGGGGAGATGATGTCATGCGCCCTCATTCCCCAGGTCCCGTTTACTGACCTTTCATCCATCGCGCCGTCGGGTGCCATCGGCATGGAATATGTCACCTGCCCGCGCCTGAAGCTCAATGGTGTCGCAGGAGGGGCGCCGGTCTCCGGGGAGGCATGGTGCGATTACCAGTCCGGCGGGACTGAATGGTTCCTCACAGAGCAGGAGGAGACCGGATGTATCGAAACGGACGGCCGACCCTGTTACCATCCTCTCGGCTGGGACTGGTGCGGCATACAGCTGGATGACGGGCGCTGCCTGATGCTCATGCACCGGCGAAACCTCCGGTCAAAGGAGACGGTCTCAACATTTTGCATCCTCTTTTCTGAGGACGGCACTGCAGAATGGCACCCCCGGATAACGGCACGCCCCATTCGTACGTGGGAGAGCCCGCGGACTCACATTCACTACCCGGTGAAATGGGAGTTTGCGATACCCGCTATCGATGCGATATTGCATTTCTCTCCCGCAACGGATCAGCAGGAGATCGAGATCATCGGGATGGACGGCGGTCTCTGGGAAGGGTCGGGGAGTGTCACGGGGAAGATAGGAGAAGAAGGCGTATCCGGACGCGGCCAGCTGGAACTCTGCGGCTATGGATTCATTGCGGACGTAGCGGACTTTGTCGGACGATTTGAAGGGAAGATCAACGAACGGCTCGAACAGCTCTTCCCCCGCGAGATCGATGAAGCATGGTGCGCCTCTCTCTTCGGTGAGACACAACCCATCCTTGATTACACTCCCTTTACCGAGACCATCTCGCGACCGGTCTGGGACCTCCTCTCACGGGGCGGAAAGCACTGGCGGCCGATCTTCGGCATTCTCATAGCCGATGCGGTAGGCGTCAGGTCCACCGAAGAGACGGAGAAACTCTTCGTGATGACCGAACTCCTTCATTCGGCGGCTCTCATCATCGATGATATCGAGGACGAGTCGCTGCTCCGGCGGGGTGACACCACCATTCACCAGAGATATGGAACGGATATTGCCATCAACGCGGCAAGCACCCTCTACTTCTTTCCTCAAAGCATCGTATCGTCCTGCCCGGACCTTACCCCCGACCAGAAGCACGACGTGCTCAGGCTGATGACCAATACCTCTTTGCGGGCGCACCTCGGCCAGGGGCAGGACATCTACTGGTCAAGGAATCTCTCCCCCGCCGCTCTGACGACGTGGCGGGAGGGGCACCTCGACGAGCAGATCCTCCAGATGTACGCCTACAAGACGGCATCGGCGACGGAAGGGGTCGCGGAGCTTGCCTGCATCCTGCAGGACGTGACACCGGAGACGAGAGCGGCCTGCCTCCGGTTCGGCAGGACCATGGGAATCGGTTTTCAGATCATCGATGATGTGCTGAACTTCTCCGGCGACGAAAAATGGGGAAAGGTGGCTGGCGAGGATCTCAGAAACGGCAAACCGACCTATGTCATCCTCCGGGCCCTCGATCTGCTGGACCGGGATCGCTCCGACCGGTTGACCGCCATCCTCTGCACACCCGAACTCCGGATGCAGGATGTCGTCCTCCAGGAAGGTATCGATCTTGTACGGGCATCGGGAGCCCTGGAAGACTGTTCCGGCGAGGCTATACGACATATCGAAGCGGAGTGGGCGGCATTCTCCCGCCGGATTCCCCCCTCGCCGGGAAAGCTCATGCTCCGCGTAATTTGTGCAAATCTCGTCAATATGGCCTATGAGGTGTGATTCAGTGAATGGTTGTGGCCCAATCCTCTCTACCTCATTCCTGTTTTCTTCGCCGGACAGGAAGTTCTGAAATGCATTCATAGACCTTCTCCGCAAGGTCGGGATTTCCCAGGAAGAGACGGGAGAGGTCCCGTTTTGAAATCTTCCTCAGATAGATATTGCCGAGGGCAGCAACGATGACCGCCCCCAGGAGGACGAAGATCATATCCAGCATGGTATCGTCAAGCCCGTGCTGCATCTCTATTCCCAGGAATGTGTCGACGGTATATTCAAAGATCTCCCAGAGCCCGCCGACTGCTACCGTCAGCATGACAATCAGGAAGATGATGACCGGACGGTTGAAGTTGTTCTCGGTGTATTGATCGAGGAGGAGCACCAGAGTAAATCCGATGAGCGCGACGGTCGTTCCCGATATGAAATGCGCTATTTTGTCGTAATACGGGTATAGTGTGGTATACCAGTCAAAATACTGGCCGCCGATATGGATGTAGAGGGAGAGAACGATGAGAAATGTCAGCCACCACGGGACTGTAATATGTACTTCCCGCTCCATGATCATCGGGACCATGGTGAGGAGAAGAACAATAAAACCGCCAAAGACATAGGAGTAGTTCCCGACCATCATACTGTCGATGATTATGAAGATGATCATCACCTGAAGGAATATCGTCATATATCCCCCGAAACGTGAACGGGACAGGTGCGGCATAGTCTTCTATTGACCATGCACCGATATCAAACCAGAGGGCGACCAGGCAATGTGGGGGCACCCCGGCAGCCAGCGGACATCCACAGGGACAACAGGAGGCTCAGGTTGAATCGGCGATGCGCGCATGCCTTCTGCATGTGCGGCGAATTCACAGAGAACGCCTAAAAACACTTTAATAAGATGAAATTTTAGGCGGCGCAGATAGCTTTATTACGTAAACAGAGGTACCATACATTTCATAAGGCAAATTAATGAGTAAAATTGCGCCTAATTCTAAAATAACCAGTTATATTGGCCCTGTTGAAAGCCTGGAGAGCTATGTCAGGGCCGACTGGTGGAGGGAGATCTTCAACGCAAACTACCTCCGTACGGATGGTGATGTGATCGAGGACACCTCCATTACCTCGGAAGAAGTCGATCTCTTTTGCAGTGCCCTGAACCTCTGTCCCGGCGATACCATTCTTGATCTCTGCTGCGGACAGGGACGGCACTCGCTCGAGCTTGCACGACGGGGATTCTCTGACGTTACCGGGCTGGATCGCTCCCATTATCTCATCACCCGTGCGAAGAAGCAGGCAAAAAATGAAGGACTGGCTATCAGTTTCCGCGAAGGTGATGCACGAAAACTTGCCTTTCAGGCCGACACCTTCGACCATGTCCTCATCCCCGGCAACAGTTTCGGTTATTTCGAATCATATGAAGATGATCAAAGCATCCTCAAAGAAGTGTTCCGGGTGGCAAAGCCGGGAGGAACACTCCTCCTGGATATCGCCGACGGCGCGTGGCTGAAGGAACATTATGAACCCCGCAGCTGGGAGTGGATCGACCAGAACTACTTCGTCTGCCGTGAACGAAGCCTCTCGGAGGACGGCGAAAAACTCATTTCACGCGAGGTGATCACTCATGTCCGAAAAGGAGTGCTTGCGGACCAGTTTTATGCGGAGCGACTCTATAGCCGGGAACGCATCGAAGAGATGCTTGGGGCATGCGGCTACCACGACATCACCTTCCACGACACCATCATCCCGAAATCCCGGAAAAACCACGATCTCGGCATGATGGGCAGGCGTCTGGTCATCACGGCACGGGTACGGAAGGAGTGGACGTCCAGAAAGCAGGTGGCAAAGGCAAAACGCAGCGTGACCGTCGTGATGGGTGACCCGCGGCTGAAGGACAGGGTCCGTCCGTCATGCGTCTTTGACGAGGATGATTTTTACACCATCGAGCAGCTTAAATCGGCCCTTTCGAAGTGCGATGGTTACTCATTCACCTACGTAGACAACCATGCGACACTTATCAAAACCCTTCAGCAGAAGGGTAAGAAGGCGGATTTCATCTTCAACCTCTGTGATGAAGGATATTTCAACGATCCCCTCAGGGAACTTCATATTCCGGCCGTCCTGGAGATGCTCGACATCCCGTATACCGGCGGGAACCCCCAGTGTCTTGCCTACTGCTACGATAAGTCCCTTGTGCGTGGTGTTGCGCATGAACTTGACATCCCGGTCCCGAAGGCATTCATGATCACTCCCGGCGACAGTTCATTCATCGAACAGCCTCTCAGGTTCCCGGTTATCGTCAAACCCAACCTTGGGGATTCCAGTGTAGGAATTACCAGGAAGAGTGTCTGTGGAGATATCGAAGAGCTGCAGGAGGCGATCGAGGATGTCAGGACCAGGTGTGGACAGGAGACCTCCATCCTCGTCGAGGAGTTCCTCTCCGGCAGTGACATCAGTGTCGGCATCATTGGAAACCTCCCGGACATGTATGAGGTGCTGCCGATCATCGAGGAGGACTACTCCGCACTCCCCTCGTCCTACCCGCGGATCTGCGGCTACGAGGCAAAGTGGGACCCGTCCTCCCCGTACTGGAACCTCAGGTCCGTACGGGCTCATCTCTCCGAGGATGTGCAGCGGTTCCTCGTGGCAAGCTGCCTCAAGCTCTTCGGGAGGCTGAAATGCAGGGACTATGCACGGTTTGACTGGCGTCTCGATCACAACGGCACCCCCCGGCTCCTTGAAGTCAACCCGAATCCCGGGTGGTGCTGGGACGGTCATCTCGCAAAGATGGCGGCCCTCGCGGGGGTATCATATCCGGAAATGCTGGAAAAGATCCTTAAGAGTGCCGAACACAGAATCCTCGACTAAAGCCCATTTCACCGTATTTTCCTTAATAATGCATCTGATTCCCCGGATATTCCCCTCATTCGGGCGAATTCCTCTTTTCAAGCAGGGATTGCCAAATAACGAGCCATCCCACAATACCCTTAAATATGAGGAATCTGTAGTTGAGGGTTGGTGATTGTGATGGATGCATATGCAGGCAATATTGCGTATATCGATCTGACAGCGGGGACGGTAAAGGTCAAACCTACTCCTGCGTCATTGAAAGAGGACTATATCGGCGGGAGAGGGTTTGGGATCAGGTTCCTGACCGACATGGTGCTCCCGGATATTGACCCGCTGAGCGAGGACAATGTCCTTGTCTTTGCCTCCGGGCCGCTCACAGGGACGGGCATTCCGCTGGGAAGCAGATATGAGATCTCAACCCTCTCTCCCCTGACTGGATGCGCCATCAGTTCCAACAGCGGCGGTGTCTTCGGATGGAAGATGAAGAAGGCGGGATTCGATGCGGTGGTTATCGCCGGAAAGGCACCCCGGCCGGTCTACCTCTTCCTGGACAACGGAGAGGTGTCCCTGTATGACGCCGCGGAGATCTGGGGAAAAACGACCAGTGAGACGACGGACATCATCCAGCAGATACATGATGACAAAAAGATACGGGTCGCCTGCATCGGACCCTCCGGCGAGAAGCTTTCCCTTATCACCTGCGTCATCAATGAAAAGTACCGGGCCGCAGGAAGGGGGGGCAGCGGGGCCGTCATGGGATCGAAAAACCTCAAAGCCCTTGCAGTACGGGGCGAGCAGGAGATTGCAGTCGCCGACGACGACAAACTCAATCTTGTCAAGGACCGTATACGGAAAAAGATTGAGGCCGACGGCATCGCGCAGGCCCTCCATGACTACGGAACCGCTGTTCTGGTCAACATCATCAACGAGAACTACATTCTCCCGACAAATAATTTCCAGAGCGCCCATTTTGAGGGAGCGGAGAAAGTGTCGGGAGAGACCATCAAGGAGACGATATTCAAAAAACCGAAGGGGTGTTATGCATGTATCGTCCAGTGCGGACGAATACATGATTTCGAGGGGATAACCGGGGAAGGGCCCGAGTACGAACCGGACTGGGCATTCGGCCCCGACTGCGGCATTGACGACCTCAAATCGATCACCCTCGCAAATAACATCTGTAACGAGTACGGCCTTGATGCAGTCTCAGCCGGAGCGACCATCGCCTGCCTCATGGAGATGGCAGAGAAGGGGTATATCACACATCCCATCCGGTTCGGCGATGCCGAAGGGATGCTCGCCGTGCTCAGGCAGATGGCGACACGCGAGGGAATCGGGGAAGAGCTTGCGGATGGTTCCTACCGGTTTGCCGAACGCCATGGCCACCCGGAACTTTCCATGAGCGTGAAAAAACAGGAGCTTCCGGCATATGATCCGCGGGGGCTCCAGGGACACGGGCTTGCCTATGCGACTTCGGTCCGGGGAGGCGATCATGTCTACGCGTATATGATATCCCCCGAGGTCCTTGGTGCACCGGAGAAACTCGACCCGTACGAGACCGTAAACAAACCGGAGTGGGTGAAGACCTTCCAGGACCTCACAGCGGCAATCGATGCAAGCGGCATGTGTCTCTTCACCTCCTTTGCCCTCGATGCCGATGACTATGCCGACCTCATGACCGCCGCGACCGGCATCCGGTTCGATGCCGCAGGGCTCATGAAGGTGGGCGAGCGGATTTGGAACCTCCAGAAACTCTTCAATCTCGATCGCGGGATTGGAATGGAGACCGATACCCTCCCTCCGCGGCTTCTGGCAGAACCCCTCCAGGAGGGGGCCCCGAAAGGAATGGTCTGGAAGCGTGACGAACTCCTGAAGGAATATTACGCTCTCCGGGGATGGGATGAAAAAGGAGTCCCAACCACGGAAAAACTGAAGGAACTGGCAATACACTGAAGAGAAAGGGAAATACCTGCGGAGAGCCGGGCCGGTCTGAAAATCCGGGACAGTCCATATCCGGGGAAAGACCGGCCCTTATCAAAGACCATGGCACAACAGCCCATATCGATCACCGTCAAAACCTTCGCAACCTTTCGCGAGGTTGCGGATGCGACCATTGCCCTCGACATTAACGGAGGAACCACCGTCGGCATGCTGCTGGATCTGCTCACCACCAGGTACGCCGGGCTCGGGGACATGGTGTTCACGGAAACGGGAGAACTCAAAAAGTATGTCAATATCCTGAAAAATGGACGGAACATTCATTTTTTAGATGGAATGGAAACGGTGATCGAAGACGGTGATATCATTGCCCTCTTCCCCCCTGTGGCCGGTGGATGAGCATTTCGGACCAATATACCCCATTTGGCGGAGATTATCCCTTCACTTGCTTCAGGGATCCCGTTCCCGGATATATCCCGAATATTATGTAGCATGAGAGGTTACATACCAGATACCAACGGACGAGGGCATCCGGTGAAAGCGCATGACCAAAACCCCACGGGTGTACATGCCATGTCGCGATGGCACGGCCGAACCACCATAACCCATCATGGCCGAGATTGAAACAGGGGAGACACATGTCATGAAACAAACGGCTGAAACCAGCGAGGGAGCATTTCCAGGAAGGGATTGGGATCAACCCCTCTCGATCGTCATTCAGGCAGGCCTTATCATCAGTGAAGCCCATTTTGAGACCGGCCGCGTGCTTGAGGGGATACGGGCGACCATCCTTCGTCTCGAGTCCATCCTGAAGAAGACCGACCATATGTATCGGTGGGTGATGCAGGGGACAGGGCTGTCCGCATCCTCGGCAAGGGGATCGGGCAGGTCGTATTCTTCGACAATGAGTTCGGAGATCGAAGGAAAGGCCTGCATGAAGACAGGATCATTATCATAATCACCTGCCTCAATGAGGGAGAGATAATATGGCGTGATGCAAAGAGGAAAGCGTGCAATGGTCTCTTCAAGCTCTTCACGGCGGTCAGCCGGGAACTGAATGCCAAGGAGGCGTTCAACCGTGTCAATGTCACGGATGGAGTGGCCAATTTGCCACTCCCAGTCTTTCCAGTTTGATTTGAGTGTTTCGGGATCGATTCGTTCGGCGATTTTCTGCTGATTTGATGAATACACGTGCATAAAAAAACATTCCCTGGAGGGTGGTCCGGTCTTCTAACCTATCTGTGCCATCCATATTAAGTGTTGAGGAAAAACCCAATAATTTTGTCCGGATGGGCAAAATACGTTCGAATTGAGATATTTTTGATCTCCCCCCCCGAATTGCAAATTGCGCTGATCTCAGCCATGGTATCCCTGTATCGGGGCAGGAGATCCCCCCCCTTACATATTCCCGGACAATACCCTGATCATTTGGAAGATCACCACATTTACATGGCCAAAAGTGAGTTTCAACCCAAATTACGCATCAGTTTTCGATTCAATCCATTCCGGGGATTTTCTGTGATGCCCCATATTCCCGTATTGCCAAACCACCGTCACCGTCGCATCCGGCAACCCGAGAGGAGAGCGCAGACGGGAGGGAGGAGAAAAGCCTGACCACCCGTGCAGCAGCCGTCGTAGACGCCGGTAATATTTTTTATATCATCACCTGCACTATTCCCTCATCCTCGTAAAGGGGTGATACCATTGAAAAAAGAAGAGTACAGGAGCATATTATCCGGAGCAATTGAAAAAGAGGTGGAATCCTACACCTTCTACCGCGAGATCGAAAGCTGCACAAATGACGAGACCCTGAAGAAGATCTTTGGAGAACTCGCAGACGAAGAACGCAAACACAGGGAAACCCTTGAGGAATTCCTGACAAAACCGATCAAGTCCCTGGAGTTCGACGAGGCACAGGACTACAAGATATCCGAAACCCTCGAACTTCCGACGATGACGACGGAGATGAAACCCGCCGACGGTATTGCACTGGCCATCAAAAAAGAGGAACTCTCACGCGATATGTACCGGGAACTGGCCGAGCTGAGTACCGGGCCGCAGCAGAAGCAGATCTTCACGAACCTGGCCAACATGGAGTCGCATCACAAGGCACGCCTGGAAGACATATTCACGAACATGGCATTCCCTGAAGTCTGGTAGACGCACTGCTTAATTTCCGCAAAAACGACAACTGCCAACGGAGGGGGGGGGCGGTTGTCTCTGCGCGACAGGCATACCACAAAGACGGACGGCCGTTTCGACAGCCCCGGACCCATTCGTTGAAGGAGGACGAAACCGCACGCGGGCAACCCTTTGCCTCCGCCACGGCAGGTATTTTGGCGCGGCACCACACAATCAGATATATGGATGTGAAGAGCAGTGCTATCAGGACATACCGGACCTTCCTGCAGATAATTCCCCAGATCATCGGCATAATTCTTCTCATCAGCCTTGCACTGACACTCATTCCGCCGGAGATGTATGGGACGGTATTTACCGGAAACCCTGTTGCCGATCCCTTTGCGGGGGCGACGATCGGCAGTATTGCAGCAGGAAACCCGGTCACGAGCTACGTCATCGGAGGAGAGCTCCTGAATTTCGGCGTAAGCCTCACAGCAGTGACCGCTTTTATCATCGCCTGGGTGACGGTGGGCCTCATCCAATTGCCGGTCGAGATGAATACTCTCGGAAGCAGGTTTGCAATCACACGCAACCTCTGCGGGTTTTTCTTTGCCGTCATCATCGCCGTCCTCACACAGGCCACCCTCATCCTGATAGGGGTGGGGGCATGAACGGGATGCAGAAAAAGACCTCGCAGGGAGACAGGATGAAAGACAACGGCACCGGTCCGAAGGGCGGGAGGGGGCAACCGGCGTTTCCCATGATCTTTCTGGGAATTGCCGTTGCATGCTACCTCATCCTGGCATTCCGGGATTACGGGGTCTTCAGTGAAGCCGTCCGGACATTCATCGGGATCATCCTCCAGATTCTCCCGGTCCTGGTTCTGGTCTTCGTGTTGTTCTTCGTAATCGACCTCTTTGTTCGTCCGCAGGCGATTGCCCGCCACCTGGGATATGAATCGGGTATCAAGGGATGGATTCTTGCAGTGGTGGCAGGCATCATCGCAACCGGCCCCGTCTATGTATGGTATTCAATGCTTGCCGATTTCCAGGAAAAGGGCATGCGCATCGCATTTTCGGGGGTCTTTCTCTATATGCGTTCGGTAAAGCTGCCGTTCATCCCCCTGATGATCTACTATTTCGGCGGTGCCTTCACTGCCGTCCTGACCCTCTACCTGATTATCTTCTCCTTTTTTGCAGGCATCTGCTGCGAAAAAGCGGTCCTGTGGGTCGGCCGGAGCCGTTGACCACCGGTTCGCCCATTCAGAACACCACGTGAATAATTCGATCAGGTGACCTGGGCGCTGCGACTCGGGGCGCCCGGTCCCAATCCGCCGCTCCCACTCTTCCTTCCTGAGGATCACCTCTCCCTGAAGCGGATGACATCCTGCATATCGGAGCGCAGATAGGCCTCCGCCTCGGAGAGGACTCCTCCTTTCATCCGTGTGAATAAAAATCCAAAGACCGGATACCGGGGATACTCTACCGGACGCAATTCAAGCGGTTCGGAAAACCCTGCGACAAAGGTTTCGTAATCAAACCCGGCAATCGTCTCCGGGACCGTGCCCGCAGGCGGCTGCACCACCAAGAGGGCATACACATCATCACCCACTTCCTGCAGCAACCGATCCCAGTCGGGCACCATCCCTTCGAAATAGAACCTGTAGACATTAATGCCCCAGGCATATTCCGCAATGTCCGTCGTGCACCACCCGGCAAAGCGGAGGGGGTTCACCTCGATGGGAACGACCTTTCCGTCATCATTCACCCGCAATTCAATATGCAGGGGAAAATTTGTGATTCCCATCAGTGCCTGAATCCGCCGGAGAAGGTGGGTTACCGGCGCAAGCTGCTCCGCAACAATCTTCCTTGAGGTCAGATAGACCCGGTCGTCGACATCATCAACTGAGGAGAAGAGATGGGCAAGAATATTGAGTACCACCGGTTCACCCTGCGCATTAAAATACGCATCCACCGCAAGTTCCGTTCCTTCGATATACTCTTCGATGATGAAGGTCCCGGCGTCACAGACTTCCGGCGGATAGCCTGCAGCGATATCTTCCATACCCGTCTTTATGGCGTCAAGGACGTCCGTCCATTCCTCGTCCGTGCGGACGACATGCACACCCGCACTGAAGAAGCCAACCGCCGGTTTGATGACAAACGGTTTCGGGAGGAGCGCAACATCAAGCATATCCAGTTCTCCGAAGGGGACCGACCGGAAGAAAAACGTAGGATACAGGCCGGAGATGAGTTTTCGAAATGCTGCCTTGTCCTTGAAGAGGGCGATGGTTTTCGCAAGGTCCGTTTCGCCCAGATGCTCCGCAATCCATCCTATCGCATGCTCCGAGTTGGTATACATCCGGCAATCGCCCTCGTGTACGCACCGCACTACTTCAGCTCCGTCGACGAGGCGCATCCGTCCGTCCGTGTTCATTCTCACTGATGTTGCATTTCTGAGAACAGGAAGGTCCATCGTCACTATGGTGTCCACAAGATACCGGGATACATAGGGTTCATCCAGTACTATCAAACCTCATCAGTCCTGTATTCATTTGCAGGACGAATGGCAAAAGAATGCCGGAAGAGGCGGTATTCACCCTCCCGGCCCCCCGGACATCTTCTCAGCCCCCATGGGGATGCATCGCCGGTGACTGCTTGCCGGTGTCGCACCGGGAAGGGTCTGCCACATTTATCTGTCCGAACACTCCATTCTGCCATGTACGCTGTGCACGGCAGGTTTTGCCGGGCCATCCGCATCTGCCTGCAGCTGTCAGCCGGTGCGGGAGGAAATACTCTGAGATGGGATATTTGGAGAAGAGATGACTTTGAATGCGACAGACTGGAATACAAAATGGAAGCGGCAGTGGAACAGGTACCGCGATGCCAGCATGGAACAGACAGGGGCTGCCTACTGGGACAACGAGGATGCGGCACGTGATTATTACCGGAAATCACTGGAGCATCGTAATGCCCGTGTCGACCCCGTTCTCGCCGGCCTTCCTCTGGCCCCCACTGCCCGCGTGCTGGACATCGGGGCAGGACCGGGGTCAATTACCATCCCGCTTGCCCGGAAGGTCGCTCACGTCACCGCCGTCGAACCATCGGGGGGGATGTATACCGTACTCCGGGAGAACCTAGCGACCGAAAGTGTGTCAAACGTCGACACCCTGCAGAAACTCTGGGAGGATGTGGATGTTTCCGCCGATCTGGATGGGCCATATGACATCGTCTTTGCCAGAAACTCCCTGAACGTGCCGGATATCAAAGATGCCATCGGGACGATGATTGCAGCCTCGTCAGACTATCTCGCCATCTATTGGTTTGCGGGCCTGACCCCCTGGGAGATGATGTCATGTGCCCTGTGGCCGGCACTCCACGGCAGGGAATTTGCCAGCCCGCCGAAATGCGACATCATATACAACCTGCTCTATAGCATGGGGATTTACCCCAGTGTCGAATCCGTACCCTTCCCCCACACCTATGTCTTCCCGACCTCCGAGGCAGCCGTGGAGTACTTTGCCCCCCAGGTCCTTGCAGCCACCACGGCCCAGAAGGACGTGCTCCGACAGTATATTCTGGCCCATATGGGAAGTGACGGCACCACATACACCATCCCCGGACACTCTCATCATGTGAAGATCTGGTGGAGAAAGAGGGAGTCGCCGCCGTCGGACTGAGCACCAGATGCCATCAGGGCCCCCTTCTCCATACCACCCGCCCTCCCCGGGGAGATGAAGGACATACGATGCCGATGAAGCAGAGCAGACCCTTTCGGGAGGCATCGCGTTGCCGGTTCTCCCGTCCCTGCATCTCCGAACCCCCCCACCATACTCCTTTATACGGAGAAGAATCATTGTCCCCCCTATGGAGACGTTCACCCCTCCCCGCCCCATGATCACCTTCGCAGGATTCGACACGGGCCGCGAGAAGGCTCTGGAGGATCTCACATCAGTCATCAGGAACGGGGAGATCGACCCTCCGCTGCTGCCCCTCATACGGGCCTTCTCACGGGTGCCCTCCTGCTACACACTCCAGAGCTGCTACGGCCATTTTGTCCATGCAGGAACGCAGGACATCCACACTATCAGACGGCTGCAACCCGGCGCAACCCAGGTCAGAAGGGTAACCTACCGTATCGCCTACGTGGCATTCTGCATCGAAAACAGCCGCCGGGGCCATCTTCTCTGCGAGGATCTCCGTGTGATCGCAAGGAACGACCCGGAGTATATCCAGTTCGGGAGTGCCGACTGGTTCTGGGATCAGACTCCCAACACCTATGCCATTCAGGTTTCCCCGTCACGCTATCAGACACAGGATAGCTGTCTTTTGACCCTGGACGAGGCACTCGTCGTTCAGGATGTGAGGGACCGGTTATTCACGGAGCTGATGCGGCTCGTGAAGGAGCATACGCCGGCGGGCAGGTAGCCCCGGTTCACGGAAATTCACCACCCCTCTGCCGCGACCGAAAGAGGAGACATTCCCACTGAGGAAGGGGAGGGGGAAGGGGAGGGCCTTCCCCGCCAAAATCACTTTTTCCCCCCGTATGACCGGACATGCTTCCAGGCACGGTGATGGGCAGGGAAATGCTCCTTATCCGCGTACATGCCGATATCCTCACGACGGAAATGCACCCGATCCCGGCCAACAGGACAGACTTTCAGGCAGATACCGCAGGGGGCGATGCGCTTGCGGTGGAGGCGTTCACTGTTCTCTGCGCATGCCTTCTTGTCAGTCAGGACGGCGGGATATTCACCTTCCTCCAGTGCGCCCGCGGGACAGCGAAGCACGCACTCCATACATCTGGTACAGAGTTCCTCTTCCATGACCGGGTCCTCGGGCAGTTCGGCGGTTGTAAGTACCGAACCGAACCTGACCCGTGGCCCGTATTCCGGGGTCAGAAGCATGTTATTTACGCCGAACGTTCCCAGACCGGCCATGTACGCGGCATGCCGGTGAGAAAAGAAGGCAACGGGGTTTTCGAGCAGGACATCGATGCTCCCGTAGCCGTCGCGGGGGACGAAGACCGACGGATACCCCTCTCCATTCAGGTACGAGGCGAGCCGATAGGTATACTGGTCCAGGAGGGTATTGACAGTGGTGTAGAGCTCGTGATAATAGATGGAGGGTGCAGTCTCAAGGACAGGAAGGTCGACCGGAAGGCCGATTACGATCACCGACCTGGCCTCAGGAAAGATGGACTGCGGATAGAATGCCTCCGGCATCCATGGGGTAAAGGGCGGATGCTCCCACCGCTTCACACCGGCGATTCCCACGAGCGGGATGTCCATTGTACGGCACCGTTGACGAATCGACTCCCTGAGATCTTCATCCATTGTAATCACTATGAGCTATCGCAGTGGTATTTGAAAGATTCTCCGGAAGTCAGTGCCTCTTATCCGGTACCGGAATTCCTACATCCCTCCTGGCGATGCAACGGTCCGCCGGCACCCACGGATGATCATTCAAACCCACATTCATATCGCGATTGTTCTAAACGAACACATATCATGGCGAATACGGCATCCAGGTGATATTCACTCGTTTCATCCGATGAAATTGATAATACATACATGAATGACGAATATCTCCAAAAATACACTGCATTTTACCGATTCACTGATTCCCACAGGAGAGCATTTATCACCTCCACCACCATCATGACCCCCATGAGTGTCATTGCCGTAAGCAGGGATGACTGCACGAAATGCGGAGTCTGTGTCAATGTCTGCCCTGCCTTCATTATCTCGATGGAGAAGGGCGACTATCCTCTGGTGACCGAAGACAAGGAGAAACGCTGCATGAGATGTGGTCATTGCGAGGTTTTCTGTCCTTTTGACGCACTGAAAGTAGATTTCAAAGGAGACTATCCGGCAAACTTCAATCCCCGGGCCCTGGACATCAAACCGGACCAGTTCGGCAAGTTCATGCAGTCCCGCCGGTCCATCCGGCAATTCCGCAAAAAGCCGGTGGACCCCCGCGTCCTTGACGATGTGATGGAGACCGTGCGGTTTGCACCGACCGCTGCAAACCGGCAGAAGGTCCACTACATTGTCATCATGGACACCGAAAAGGTCCGGAGGATATCCGCCCTTGCCATCGAGTGGATGCAAAAAGTGATGAGCGAACAGCCTGATCACCCGTATGCCGACATCTTCAACGGAATGATAGAGGCCTATGATCAGGGAATCGACCTCGTCTGCCGGAATGCTCCGCATATCATCTTCGCGGCAGTACCCACCAACAACCCATTTGCCGTCACGGACGCTGCCATCGCCCTCACCTGGTTCGAACTCGTGGCCAAGGCCTACGGGGTCGGGTCATGCTGGCTGGGGACTCTCAAGCTGGCAGCGGAGGAATACCTCCCGATCCAGGAGGAACTGCATATTCCAAAAGGCTATCTCCCGAATTACGCACTGATATTTGGTTTACCCAAGCTCCGGAGCAAAGGAGTGCCGAAGAGAGATCCCCTGAGTGTCGAATACATCTGAATATTTTTTTGGATATTATACGGATCGGATGTCATTGCCCTAATGTTTCGTGCATCCCCACATCCCTCCCCCGCTCATCGGACGGGTCCTGTTCCAGCATATTCAAGTCATCAGGCAGAGAGATTTTCTGTACTATGGAGCACACGCCTGCGGCGGATTCGTCCGGAGCGCAGGAACAGGAACCCCATCACCCCGTAGACTTCCCGACGGGAAAACCACGGGTACATTCGTCCAGATGCTCGATTCTGTTTCCGGGTGACGAGGGGTCGGCCGCCATCGAAGAGGTTGGTGGAAAGGCATTCTCCCTCCTGGAGCTGTGCAGGGCAGGGCTTCCCGTCCCCCCGGGGTGTGTTCTCACCACCGCGTTCTTTGCGTCATGGTCCGCATCGGTGATGGCAACGGAGGTCTGGCGCTCCATGGCGGCATCCGGCACCCCGATCGCGGAATCCGGTGTGAAGGCACTGCAGGATCACTGCACAGGCCTTGCGTTTTCTCCACTTCAGGGAGAGGTGCTGGCGTCTGCACTCCGGCGCCTTGGCACCGATCCCGGCATCTGGGCGGTACGATCGTCGTCACCCGCGGAGGACGAGCAGGAGGCATCGTTTGCGGGCATCTACCGGACCGAGATCGGGGTGACGACGAACGGGCTCGAGGATGCGATTCGCAGGGTCTTTGCCTCTTCATTTGAGGGCCGGGTCCTCTCCTACCACAGGGCCCACCGACGCGACCCGGGCCCTCCGGCAATGGCGGTCATCGTCCAGAAACTGGTTCCCGCCGATATCTCCGGCATCGCGTTCTCCGCAAACCCGGTCACCAACAGCAGGGAGGAGATCGTTATCAATGCCGGATGGGGACTGGGGGAGACAATCGTTACCGGCCGGACATCACCCGATGAACTAGTGCTCACCCGGCAGGGGTCAACGATCGTCGACCGGAAGACCGGGGCGAAGGAGATCGCCTGCTTCGCCCGTCCCGGCGGCGGAGTGAGGGAATGTCACGGTTACCACAGCGAACGGTTCTGCCTGGATGGATACGACCCCTTCGTTCTGCGTGACCTCGTCCTGAAGGCGGAAGAGGTATTCGGTGATGCCGTCGATGTCGAATGGGCAGGAAAGGACGGCAATTTGATGATCCTCCAAGCCCGCCCCATCACCACCATGGTGCCGCTGCCGGAAGCCCTGAGGACCGGCGGCGGAGGGGAGCCGGTACGGATGTACCTTGACCTGACACTCGTCGAACACGGGATGCAGGGCGCCCTCTCGCCGCTCGGGTCTTCATGGATGGACGGGATTCTGGGTTGTACGGTAGAGTCGCTCACCGGCAACTCCTGTGCGGGCCGGGATGCAATCTGCGGCATTGCCCAGGTGACGGAGGGACGGATGTACCTTAACATCTCCAATCTCCTGTGGATCATGCATCCACGCATGATCGACCTTCTGTTTGGGGGACTGGACACCTCCTCCGCAGCGATCATACGGGACTGCGACCCCGCAGCATGGAAAAATCCCGTCCGTCCGGCTCTTCTCCGGGGCATGACGGCGGCCTCCCTCTGGCAGTCCCGCGACCTCCTTCTCCATGCGGGACGGGGATTTCTCTCCCCTGAGGCGGTATCCCGTGAGTGCAGGAGATCGGAGGCTGAGTTCCTTGCGTCACTCGATGAACTCGAGTTGCAGGATCTCCCGTTCAGTGAGTACTGTGAGAAGGCCGGGCGGCTGATCGTCTGGTGGGTGAAGGAGAAGACCGGTGCAACCCTGATCAACTCCGAGTGCGCCCGCATGACGGTCCGCAGGATGTTTGCCGGAGCACCCGATGACATCCGGGCGCTTGCCGACAGGGTTGACCGTGCCCTCCCGAATAACCGGACGACAGGGATGGCGCTCTCCCTGTCACGCCTCTCCCTTCTTGCAGGGGGCGAAATCGACGACGACGTCACCATGCTTGCGGAGCGGATTCGTCAGGGAGAGATGCCCGAGGAGTTCATGAAGGAATGGACGGACTTCATGGAAGAATACGGGTTCCGGGGACCGCGGGAGATCGATCCTGCATCACCGGGGTACGCCAACGACCCGCTCCTTGCCCTTTCCCAGATACGAACCTACAGAGAGGCAGATCTCAGGGGGCAGGGACCCGCGGAGCGGTTTGAGAACGAGCGCCGCCGCCGTGAGGAGGCGTGCCGCCTCCTGCGTGACTACAGCAGGAAAAAAGGCAGGCTGCAGGAACGTCTCTTCGTTCGGATGGAGACCCTGCTCGACATCTTCGGGGGCACCCGTGAAGATCATAAATATTACCTCGTCATGGTCACCGCAAGGGTGCGCAGGCGTGCCCTTGCCGCGGGAGAGATTCTCGCATCCAGGAACCAGATCGGGCATGCAAATGAGGTCTTCTGCCTCTCCATTGCAGATATCCAGGCCGCACTCGACAATCCCGGGGTCCGGATGCAGCCCGCCGTTGCCGCAAACCGGACACGCTTCGGCAGGATGAACCGGGTCAGCCGGTACCCACCGGTCATCGACTCCTCGGGGCGGATCATCCGCCCCAACACGGATGGGGAGGATAACGGGGCAGAGATTTCCGGATACGGCGTCTCCGACGGAACCGCCCGCGGTCCGGTCAGGGTGCTTCACCATCCGACTGAAAAAGAGGTTTTTCCGGGGGATATTCTCGTCATCAGCGCCTCGGACCCGGGGTGGACACCCCTCTTCCTGACAGCCGGCGGGGTCATCCTTGAGGTGGGGGGGCTCCTCCAGCACGGGTCGATCATCGCTCGGGAGTATGGCATTCCCTGCATCGTGGGGGTCACCCGGGCGACTGAGCGGTTTGAAGACGGCCAGTGGGTGGAGATGGACGGAGGAAACGGGATCATACACAGGATTTCACCGGAGGACATCCCCTGCACCGAATAACCGACGGGCAGGATGGGACCGACACCTCTCTATTGCATCCCATTTCGTTGTTTTGACATCGTACATTCCGAAATCTTATATTTTGGCATGCCGACTTTCAGGGAATGAGGTGGAAAGAATAGTTGCGGAGAAGACCGGACCACCCGGTCTTGCCGCCGATATGGCCCGCCGGATGTTCTCCGGGGATGCCGACCCCTTTGTCCGATGGTGGTATATACAGGGTTATTTTGAGGGGGAAGATTTTGGCCGGCGGGATTTTACCATCTGTTTCTTTTCACTCCGGCTTGCGGATGATGCCGGTCCGTCGGGTGAGGCAATACGGAGCCCTGGTGCGATGTATCTCTGCTCTGTTGTCGATGCGGCAACGGGCGTTCACCACCGGGAAGTGCGGGTGGATGCGTCGCTGCACAACTGGTACCTCAGGCAGCTCGACACGTTCCCGGACAGACTCGGCGTGAGCAGGTACGTCAGTGACACCATCAGGAGGGAGATTGAGGAGCACGGCCTCTATCCCCCCATTAACTGCCCGCCGACGACGATGGAGACCGAGAAGACCCCTTTCTCGGTGACTTGGGACGACGCCCGAATCACGTTTCTTGACGAGGAGATCATCATCACCTTCCATGACCCGACCCACGGGGAGATGATGTCATGCGCCCTCATTCCCCAGGTCCCGTTTACTGACCTTTCATCCATCGCGCCGTCGGGTGCCATCGGCATGGAATATGTCACCTGCCCGCGCCTGAAGCTCAATGGTGTCGCAGGAGGGGCGCCGGTCTCCGGGGAGGCATGGTGCGATTACCAGTCCGGCGGGACTGAATGGTTCCTCACAGAGCAGGAGGAGACCGGATGTATCGAAACGGACGGCCGACCCTGTTACCATCCTCTCGGCTGGGACTGGTGCGGCATACAGCTGGATGACGGGCGCTGCCTGATGCTCATGCACCGGCGAAACCTCCGGTCAAAGGAGACGGTCTCAACATTTTGCATCCTCTTTTCTGAGGACGGCACTGCAGAATGGCACCCCCGGATAACGGCACGCCCCATTCGTACGTGGGAGAGCCCGCGGACTCACATTCACTACCCGGTGAAATGGGAGTTTGCGATACCCGCTATCGATGCGATATTGCATTTCTCTCCCGCAACGGATCAGCAGGAGATCGAGATCATCGGGATGGACGGCGGTCTCTGGGAAGGGTCGGGGAGTGTCACGGGGAAGATAGGAGAAGAAGGCGTATCCGGACGCGGCCAGCTGGAACTCTGCGGCTATGGATTCATTGCGGACGTAGCGGACTTTGTCGGACGATTTGAAGGGAAGATCAACGAACGGCTCGAACAGCTCTTCCCCCGCGAGATCGATGAAGCATGGTGCGCCTCTCTCTTCGGTGAGACACAACCCATCCTTGATTACACTCCCTTTACCGAGACCATCTCGCGACCGGTCTGGGACCTCCTCTCACGGGGCGGAAAGCACTGGCGGCCGATCTTCGGCATTCTCATAGCCGATGCGGTAGGCGTCAGGTCCACCGAAGAGACGGAGAAACTCTTCGTGATGACCGAACTCCTTCATTCGGCGGCTCTCATCATCGATGATATCGAGGACGAGTCGCTGCTCCGGCGGGGTGACACCACCATTCACCAGAGATATGGAACGGATATTGCCATCAACGCGGCAAGCACCCTCTACTTCTTTCCTCAAAGCATCGTATCGTCCTGCCCGGACCTTACCCCCGACCAGAAGCACGACGTGCTCAGGCTGATGACCAATACCTCTTTGCGGGCGCACCTCGGCCAGGGGCAGGACATCTACTGGTCAAGGAATCTCTCCCCCGCCGCTCTGACGACGTGGCGGGAGGGGCACCTCGACGAGCAGATCCTCCAGATGTACGCCTACAAGACGGCATCGGCGACGGAAGGGGTCGCGGAGCTTGCCTGCATCCTGCAGGACGTGACACCGGAGACGAGAGCGGCCTGCCTCCGGTTCGGCAGGACCATGGGAATCGGTTTTCAGATCATCGATGATGTGCTGAACTTCTCCGGCGACGAAAAATGGGGAAAGGTGGCTGGCGAGGATCTCAGAAACGGCAAACCGACCTATGTCATCCTCCGGGCCCTCGATCTGCTGGACCGGGATCGCTCCGACCGGTTGACCGCCATCCTCTGCACACCCGAACTCCGGATGCAGGATGTCGTCCTCCAGGAAGGTATCGATCTTGTACGGGCATCGGGAGCCCTGGAAGACTGTTCCGGCGAGGCTATACGACATATCGAAGCGGAGTGGGCGGCATTCTCCCGCCGGATTCCCCCCTCGCCGGGAAAGCTCATGCTCCGCGTAATTTGTGCAAATCTCGTCAATATGGCCTATGAGGTGTGATTCAGTGAATGGTTGTGGCCCAATCCTCTCTACCTCATTCCTGTTTTCTTCGCCGGACAGGAAGTTCTGAAATGCATTCATAGACCTTCTCCGCAAGGTCGGGATTTCCCAGGAAGAGACGGGAGAGGTCCCGTTTTGAAATCTTCCTCAGATAGATATTGCCGAGGGCAGCAACGATGACCGCCCCCAGGAGGACGAAGATCATATCCAGCATGGTATCGTCAAGCCCGTGCTGCATCTCTATTCCCAGGAATGTGTCGACGGTATATTCAAAGATCTCCCAGAGCCCGCCGACTGCTACCGTCAGCATGACAATCAGGAAGATGATGACCGGACGGTTGAAGTTGTTCTCGGTGTATTGATCGAGGAGGAGCACCAGAGTAAATCCGATGAGCGCGACGGTCGTTCCCGATATGAAATGCGCTATTTTGTCGTAATACGGGTATAGTGTGGTATACCAGTCAAAATACTGGCCGCCGATATGGATGTAGAGGGAGAGAACGATGAGAAATGTCAGCCACCACGGGACTGTAATATGTACTTCCCGCTCCATGATCATCGGGACCATGGTGAGGAGAAGAACAATAAAACCGCCAAAGACATAGGAGTAGTTCCCGACCATCATACTGTCGATGATTATGAAGATGATCATCACCTGAAGGAATATCGTCATATATCCCCCGAAACGTGAACGGGACAGGTGCGGCATAGTCTTCTATTGACCATGCACCGATATCAAACCAGAGGGCGACCAGGCAATGTGGGGGCACCCCGGCAGCCAGCGGACATCCACAGGGACAACAGGAGGCTCAGGTTGAATCGGCGATGCGCGCATGCCTTCTGCATGTGCGGCGAATTCACAGAGAACGCCTAAAAACACTTTAATAAGATGAAATTTTAGGCGGCGCAGATAGCTTTATTACGTAAACAGAGGTACCATACATTTCATAAGGCAAATTAATGAGTAAAATTGCGCCTAATTCTAAAATAACCAGTTATATTGGCCCTGTTGAAAGCCTGGAGAGCTATGTCAGGGCCGACTGGTGGAGGGAGATCTTCAACGCAAACTACCTCCGTACGGATGGTGATGTGATCGAGGACACCTCCATTACCTCGGAAGAAGTCGATCTCTTTTGCAGTGCCCTGAACCTCTGTCCCGGCGATACCATTCTTGATCTCTGCTGCGGACAGGGACGGCACTCGCTCGAGCTTGCACGACGGGGATTCTCTGACGTTACCGGGCTGGATCGCTCCCATTATCTCATCACCCGTGCGAAGAAGCAGGCAAAAAATGAAGGACTGGCTATCAGTTTCCGCGAAGGTGATGCACGAAAACTTGCCTTTCAGGCCGACACCTTCGACCATGTCCTCATCCCCGGCAACAGTTTCGGTTATTTCGAATCATATGAAGATGATCAAAGCATCCTCAAAGAAGTGTTCCGGGTGGCAAAGCCGGGAGGAACACTCCTCCTGGATATCGCCGACGGCGCGTGGCTGAAGGAACATTATGAACCCCGCAGCTGGGAGTGGATCGACCAGAACTACTTCGTCTGCCGTGAACGAAGCCTCTCGGAGGACGGCGAAAAACTCATTTCACGCGAGGTGATCACTCATGTCCGAAAAGGAGTGCTTGCGGACCAGTTTTATGCGGAGCGACTCTATAGCCGGGAACGCATCGAAGAGATGCTTGGGGCATGCGGCTACCACGACATCACCTTCCACGACACCATCATCCCGAAATCCCGGAAAAACCACGATCTCGGCATGATGGGCAGGCGTCTGGTCATCACGGCACGGGTACGGAAGGAGTGGACGTCCAGAAAGCAGGTGGCAAAGGCAAAACGCAGCGTGACCGTCGTGATGGGTGACCCGCGGCTGAAGGACAGGGTCCGTCCGTCATGCGTCTTTGACGAGGATGATTTTTACACCATCGAGCAGCTTAAATCGGCCCTTTCGAAGTGCGATGGTTACTCATTCACCTACGTAGACAACCATGCGACACTTATCAAAACCCTTCAGCAGAAGGGTAAGAAGGCGGATTTCATCTTCAACCTCTGTGATGAAGGATATTTCAACGATCCCCTCAGGGAACTTCATATTCCGGCCGTCCTGGAGATGCTCGACATCCCGTATACCGGCGGGAACCCCCAGTGTCTTGCCTACTGCTACGATAAGTCCCTTGTGCGTGGTGTTGCGCATGAACTTGACATCCCGGTCCCGAAGGCATTCATGATCACTCCCGGCGACAGTTCATTCATCGAACAGCCTCTCAGGTTCCCGGTTATCGTCAAACCCAACCTTGGGGATTCCAGTGTAGGAATTACCAGGAAGAGTGTCTGTGGAGATATCGAAGAGCTGCAGGAGGCGATCGAGGATGTCAGGACCAGGTGTGGACAGGAGACCTCCATCCTCGTCGAGGAGTTCCTCTCCGGCAGTGACATCAGTGTCGGCATCATTGGAAACCTCCCGGACATGTATGAGGTGCTGCCGATCATCGAGGAGGACTACTCCGCACTCCCCTCGTCCTACCCGCGGATCTGCGGCTACGAGGCAAAGTGGGACCCGTCCTCCCCGTACTGGAACCTCAGGTCCGTACGGGCTCATCTCTCCGAGGATGTGCAGCGGTTCCTCGTGGCAAGCTGCCTCAAGCTCTTCGGGAGGCTGAAATGCAGGGACTATGCACGGTTTGACTGGCGTCTCGATCACAACGGCACCCCCCGGCTCCTTGAAGTCAACCCGAATCCCGGGTGGTGCTGGGACGGTCATCTCGCAAAGATGGCGGCCCTCGCGGGGGTATCATATCCGGAAATGCTGGAAAAGATCCTTAAGAGTGCCGAACACAGAATCCTCGACTAAAGCCCATTTCACCGTATTTTCCTTAATAATGCATCTGATTCCCCGGATATTCCCCTCATTCGGGCGAATTCCTCTTTTCAAGCAGGGATTGCCAAATAACGAGCCATCCCACAATACCCTTAAATATGAGGAATCTGTAGTTGAGGGTTGGTGATTGTGATGGATGCATATGCAGGCAATATTGCGTATATCGATCTGACAGCGGGGACGGTAAAGGTCAAACCTACTCCTGCGTCATTGAAAGAGGACTATATCGGCGGGAGAGGGTTTGGGATCAGGTTCCTGACCGACATGGTGCTCCCGGATATTGACCCGCTGAGCGAGGACAATGTCCTTGTCTTTGCCTCCGGGCCGCTCACAGGGACGGGCATTCCGCTGGGAAGCAGATATGAGATCTCAACCCTCTCTCCCCTGACTGGATGCGCCATCAGTTCCAACAGCGGCGGTGTCTTCGGATGGAAGATGAAGAAGGCGGGATTCGATGCGGTGGTTATCGCCGGAAAGGCACCCCGGCCGGTCTACCTCTTCCTGGACAACGGAGAGGTGTCCCTGTATGACGCCGCGGAGATCTGGGGAAAAACGACCAGTGAGACGACGGACATCATCCAGCAGATACATGATGACAAAAAGATACGGGTCGCCTGCATCGGACCCTCCGGCGAGAAGCTTTCCCTTATCACCTGCGTCATCAATGAAAAGTACCGGGCCGCAGGAAGGGGGGGCAGCGGGGCCGTCATGGGATCGAAAAACCTCAAAGCCCTTGCAGTACGGGGCGAGCAGGAGATTGCAGTCGCCGACGACGACAAACTCAATCTTGTCAAGGACCGTATACGGAAAAAGATTGAGGCCGACGGCATCGCGCAGGCCCTCCATGACTACGGAACCGCTGTTCTGGTCAACATCATCAACGAGAACTACATTCTCCCGACAAATAATTTCCAGAGCGCCCATTTTGAGGGAGCGGAGAAAGTGTCGGGAGAGACCATCAAGGAGACGATATTCAAAAAACCGAAGGGGTGTTATGCATGTATCGTCCAGTGCGGACGAATACATGATTTCGAGGGGATAACCGGGGAAGGGCCCGAGTACGAACCGGACTGGGCATTCGGCCCCGACTGCGGCATTGACGACCTCAAATCGATCACCCTCGCAAATAACATCTGTAACGAGTACGGCCTTGATGCAGTCTCAGCCGGAGCGACCATCGCCTGCCTCATGGAGATGGCAGAGAAGGGGTATATCACACATCCCATCCGGTTCGGCGATGCCGAAGGGATGCTCGCCGTGCTCAGGCAGATGGCGACACGCGAGGGAATCGGGGAAGAGCTTGCGGATGGTTCCTACCGGTTTGCCGAACGCCATGGCCACCCGGAACTTTCCATGAGCGTGAAAAAACAGGAGCTTCCGGCATATGATCCGCGGGGGCTCCAGGGACACGGGCTTGCCTATGCGACTTCGGTCCGGGGAGGCGATCATGTCTACGCGTATATGATATCCCCCGAGGTCCTTGGTGCACCGGAGAAACTCGACCCGTACGAGACCGTAAACAAACCGGAGTGGGTGAAGACCTTCCAGGACCTCACAGCGGCAATCGATGCAAGCGGCATGTGTCTCTTCACCTCCTTTGCCCTCGATGCCGATGACTATGCCGACCTCATGACCGCCGCGACCGGCATCCGGTTCGATGCCGCAGGGCTCATGAAGGTGGGCGAGCGGATTTGGAACCTCCAGAAACTCTTCAATCTCGATCGCGGGATTGGAATGGAGACCGATACCCTCCCTCCGCGGCTTCTGGCAGAACCCCTCCAGGAGGGGGCCCCGAAAGGAATGGTCTGGAAGCGTGACGAACTCCTGAAGGAATATTACGCTCTCCGGGGATGGGATGAAAAAGGAGTCCCAACCACGGAAAAACTGAAGGAACTGGCAATACACTGAAGAGAAAGGGAAATACCTGCGGAGAGCCGGGCCGGTCTGAAAATCCGGGACAGTCCATATCCGGGGAAAGACCGGCCCTTATCAAAGACCATGGCACAACAGCCCATATCGATCACCGTCAAAACCTTCGCAACCTTTCGCGAGGTTGCGGATGCGACCATTGCCCTCGACATTAACGGAGGAACCACCGTCGGCATGCTGCTGGATCTGCTCACCACCAGGTACGCCGGGCTCGGGGACATGGTGTTCACGGAAACGGGAGAACTCAAAAAGTATGTCAATATCCTGAAAAATGGACGGAACATTCATTTTTTAGATGGAATGGAAACGGTGATCGAAGACGGTGATATCATTGCCCTCTTCCCCCCTGTGGCCGGTGGATGAGCATTTCGGACCAATATACCCCATTTGGCGGAGATTATCCCTTCACTTGCTTCAGGGATCCCGTTCCCGGATATATCCCGAATATTATGTAGCATGAGAGGTTACATACCAGATACCAACGGACGAGGGCATCCGGTGAAAGCGCATGACCAAAACCCCACGGGTGTACATGCCATGTCGCGATGGCACGGCCGAACCACCATAACCCATCATGGCCGAGATTGAAACAGGGGAGACACATGTCATGAAACAAACGGCTGAAACCAGCGAGGGAGCATTTCCAGGAAGGGATTGGGATCAACCCCTCTCGATCGTCATTCAGGCAGGCCTTATCATCAGTGAAGCCCATTTTGAGACCGGCCGCGTGCTTGAGGGGATACGGGCGACCATCCTTCGTCTCGAGTCCATCCTGAAGAAGACCGACCATATGTATCGGTTTGTCCTTCCCTTCCGCCCGGGCCCTGAACATGCTGTCCTTGAAACACTGCTCGACGACACCATCTGGGACCACATTTCCCACCGCCCGCAGGTCCTCCTGATTGCTGAACAGGGTCATGAAGAGCCGGAATTCTTTCCCTTTGAAGGGGAGATCTCATTCGACATCGCCCCCGTCGCACCGGAAGAGGCCATTTTCGGATACGACCCCGTCGACGATGCCATCATCGACCTCTCCAACCTGGTCATCCTCGTCGGCGAATGGGAGCCGGGAGCAACGACCTACCGCCAGGGGAGCATGTTCGAACTTGCACAGGTACACGGCACGACAGTCGTCGCCGTCGACCCCGGAACCGGGGAGACATACGAACTTTCCCATGATGACCGCATCTTCGAGACCTATACCCAGCTCGATGAATACAACCGGGAAACTATACCGTCGGCATTGTACCACGACACATACCGGAGGTACCGGAAAATGCTCAGGACGGAAGCCGAGAAGGCGGGCCTTCCCGAGGATCTGATCGAACCTGCATCGGACACTCTTCTCCCCTATTTTACCCGCACACAGCTCCTGGCACGCCGCTACCGGCGGTATTACACCATGGCAGGCACCTGTGTCTCACTGCTGTCGGCTCTCGCGGTGGCAACCATTACCTGCCAGACGCTCTTCTTCCCGGATGTCATCTGGCTGATCTGGCTTGAAGTTGTCGAGATTCTCTGCATCATCATCCTTATGGCTGCCTCACGACACGGCGATTTTCACAGGAAATGGATCGATTACAACTTCCTCGCCGAACGAATACGGGCAGCCTTTTTTCTGTGCATCGTCTGCATCCACTGTGAGTCGTCCGATACGCCCCCCCACATGAGCCTCTCCAACCGGCCCAACGACTGGATGGTGATCGCCTTTGAATCCATCATGGAGACACGCCCCATCTCCTATTGCCGTCTGGATATCCCCTTCGCTCCCATGAAGAAGTTCTTTCGCTCGGCATGGATCAGCAACCGGCTCCGGTTTTACGAGAAGGCAAGCGCCCATGCGAGCAGAACCTACATAATTATGCTCATCCTCGGGGAAGTCCTCTTTGTGGGCACCCTCATCTTTGCCGTGATGCATGCCGTCGGGCTCGGGCACGCTCCGGGAATGCCAGGAGGACTGAATGCCTCTCTCGCCCTTGCCTACTTCACCATCACTCTCCCGGCAATGGGTTCCGCCATCGCCGCCATCAGGCTGCAGAGGGAGTACCTTCGCAACGGTGAGCGGTATGCCCATGTGGTCCGGCACCTGACGGCCATACGCAGCAATGTGCGCCATGCCCACAGTATGGAAGACCTCTGTTCGCTCCTCGAGGAGATGAACGAACTTACCCTTAGAGAACAGCAGAACTGGAGAATTGTCTTCAGATTCCGAAGAATTGAGGCGATGTAACGGGGAGTTCCCTTCACTGATTCTCTGAATAGAAGGCAGATAAAAAAAAAGGTTTCCCGCTTAATCGCGGAACAGTATGTGGGTGGTGACCGAGGACGCCTCGAAGAAGGTTCTGCAGAACTCTGCGACAATCCGGGGCGAATACTCCTTGCAGCTGAAGATGTCAAGGTATGCGGCATTGGTTGCATTTGCGAAGTGGCCGGAGACCAGTGAAGTTTCAATGAGCTGGGTCATGGAGTACCCGGCCACCTTGTCGTTCGGTCCGAAGTGAACGACGGTGGGTTCTCCGAATCTCTTCATGTCAATTCTGTCGCACAGTTCGATGACAAACTCGCGGATCTTCTCCGCATCGCGGATGGTGGCGGGGTTGCATCCCTTCAGGTCCACACTGGTATAGAGGCCCCATGCTCCACTCTCCTTGAACGTCGTCTCGATCTCATCATCCGTCAGCGTTTCCGGATACGGCACCGGGACGTTCCCGGATGCCGCACCAATCGTGTCCATTACTTTGCTGGCTGTTTCCATTTCAACCCCCCTCCGGGAGCCGCCGTTGTGGCTAATTGCGATAAATACAATACATCATCAGGATTTAAAATTTTCCTTGATGATGCACCGACAGAATCAATTTTGGCATAATTTAATCCACCCGATTCAAAATCTATCAATTTAAAACTGCCACAATTCAAATTAAAGTTCATTTATAGCCACAATATAGAATATTGTCAAAATTTGCCCTTTAATTTATTGAAAAAATCACCACGAAAATATTCAGAATTTCTTCACAATTTCAGAGTTAAAATATCCCATTCTGAAGGATTATGGCCGATTTTTTGTAAGAATATCCATTTTTCGCAGAGGTCTCCCGCCCAATACCGACATTGTGCATAAATTAACCCCTCTTATGACAATAATTACCGAAACATCCCCATACCGGTCATGAAATGAATCGGCGTCCCGGGCCCCCCACTCTCACCGGAAGGATCAATCATACGGCAAAAAGCGCCTGCGAAACGCAGACCACACCAAAAAATTCGCATCCATTTCCAACCACCCCGTTCTGACCCCCGAGAGAATAAATTGACAAAATGGGGTATCTGAGGGATTATTCGCCTCCCGGGGCGGTGCCGCACCCCAAAAGAGGTGCCGCACCGAGAATGCAGGGAGCCCTATACGCCCGGGGTATCCTCAATTTCTGTTAATACAGCCATATGGGGAAAATTGTGGGTCAGGCTTCAATGTGGACGGCATCCGGCAGGCCGCACGCAGCAGGAATGACAATTGGTACGACTCCACCTCACCCTGAGTCCTCCGGTCGGGGGGACAGAGGAGTGACTTTCAGGACTCTGCACGGCCTGTGTACGGCCATCACCTCAATACCACATATAAAGAACCCCGGGGTCCAATACATACAGAATGGAAGACACCTATTCTTTCTCCGAATTTAATATATCCCCGACAATTCTCAGGGCAATTAAAGATATGGGGTTTGAGGAGCCCACCCCGATTCAGATACGCGCAATTCCCACAATACTTTCCGGGCGTGATGTTACCGGTCAGGCGCAGACCGGGACTGGCAAAACCGCAGCATTCGGCATCCCTGCAATCGAGACCATCGATGCGGACATGGATGCAACCCAGGTCATCGTCCTCTCCCCTACCCGTGAACTGGCCATTCAGACGGCAGAGGAGTTCGGACGCCTGGCGCATTACGAGAAGAAGATGCATGTCGTCCCGGTGTATGGCGGGCAGCCGATCGAACGACAGTTCAAGGCGCTCAGATTCGGTGCGCACATCGTTGTGGGGACCCCCGGACGTGTCCTTGACCACATCAACCGGGGCACCCTCCGGCTCGATGACATCAAAATGATCGTCCTTGACGAGGCGGACCAGATGCTCGACATGGGCTTTCGGGACGACATCGAGACCATCATCAGGGAGACGCCGAAGGATCGCCAGACGATTCTCTTCTCGGCAACACTTCCAAAGCCCATTCTGGAGATCTCGAAGAAGTTCCAGACCAATCCCGAGATGGTGAAGGTCCCCCACAAGACCCTGACCGTCCCGCAGATCGAACAGCAGTATATCGAACTTCGCAACAGTGACAAGCTCGAGATCCTCTCCCGCCTTCTGGATATTTACAACCCGAATCTGGCCTTGATCTTCTGCAACACCAAACGCGCGGTCGATACCCTCACCAGTCAGGCACAAGCGCGGGGATACTGTGCGGAAGGATTGCACGGCGATATGAAACAGGTCCAGCGGGACCGGGTCATGAATAAGTTCAGGAAGGGTACCATCGACGTTCTCATCGCAACGGATGTTGCGGCACGGGGCATCGATGTCGATGATGTCGAACTGGTAATCAACTACGACGTCCCACAGGATGTGGAATACTACGTCCACCGCATCGGCCGGACGGCACGGGCTGGCCGCGAGGGGCGGGCAATCACCTTTGTAGGCCCCAAGGAGTTCTACAAACTCAAGACCATACAGAAGTATGCCAAGATCCACATCGCCCGCATTCCCATCCCCACCGCGGATGATGTGGAGGAGATGCGGATGAGGACTCTTACGGAAGAAGTCAGGGAGACCATCAAAGAGGGAGGCCTGGACAAGTATGCAAACCTCCTCGAGCGGATGATGATGGATGATTACACATCCCTCGAGATCGCTGCAGCCCTCCTGAAACGCGAAATTGAGGCCGGTTCAGACCCGGAACCGGTTTCGGAAGAATTTGAAAAGCGGGATCGTGGTATCGAACCAGGCATGACCCGCCTCTATCTTAATTTCGGAAAGGATCAGCGTATCCGGCCCAAGGATGTTGTGGGGGCCATTGCCGGTGAAACGGGCATCAACGGAAAGGATATCGGATCCATCAGCATCTACGGGTCCTATTCCTATGTCGAGATTCCTGATGACCTGGCAAAGATGGTCGTCGAGGAGATGACCGGCAAGTCCATCGGCGGAGTCCCCCTGACGAATGGAAACACCATCGGTTTTTCCGCCCCGAAACGTGGCGGCTATAAGAATTCAAGGAAATAATTCCGGTTACCCGGAAAAAACTTTTTATTCCCGGATATGGTTTAGATCCGGTCGGCACTTTCATACCGCCAGGTTCCAGGAGGGATATTCAACTCAAAAGATGCCCCTTCCCCTTCCGTACCTGTTTCGCTGATGGAGATCCCCGTAATTGAGAGGACTTCCCGTGCAAGAAAGAGCCCATACCCGGTGTTGACACCATATTGTCGGTGAAAGATCAGCTCCTTCTCTGCCGCGGGAATCCCTTTGCCGTCATCGGTAACACTCAGAATGCAGCGGTCGCCATGCACACGGGCATTCACTGCGATTTTTGTAACAGCCCCGCCATGGCGCAGTGCATTTTCAAAGAGTGTGTACAGCACTTTTTCCATGAGTGGATCAGCAAAAACCTCCAGATTCTCCAACCCATCTCCACCGGCGACAAGATTGGTACCTGCCATTTTTGCTGCGCTTTTCACCGTTTGCGCACAGTTCTGCCAGTCAGGAGCGTGGACACCAATATCCTGATAATCCTTGGTAAATTCGATCAGCTGCCGGATGGAGAGGGCTGCCGTATTCATTTTCTTCAGATAAAGGACCCGTTCCGGGGCGTCCTCTGCACCGCTCATGATCTCCATGTATCCGAGGAGGACCGTCAGCTGGTTCAGGACATCGTGCCGGGTGATGCTCGAAAGAAGGTTGAGCTTGCGGTTTGCAAGGCGCAGGGCATCTTCTGCCTGTCTCTTTCCGGTGATATCCCGGCAGACCATGCGGTATCCTCCATCACCGGTTCCCTGAATGATGGGGGTCCCGTTCATCTGGGCGACGATGATCTTACCATCCCGCCGAGCCAGCGGGTGTTCGGCAAGCTGGAACGAGGCACCCTCCTGCCGGACCCTGATGAAGTCATCAACAGCACCCGCGCGATTCGCCTCGGGAATCAGTTCATACATCGACGTGCCGACAAGATCATCGGGGCGGTAGTCAAGCAATGTCTCCACCTGTGGACTGACATAGCGGATGGTTCCGGCTGCATCGGTCTCGCAGAGCACATCAAAGATGTTTTCCACCAGATCGCGGTACATTGCCCCGGTTTCCGCAAGTTTTCGTTCCCGTTCCTCTGCCTCAGCAATATAACGGGAATACTGTTTGTTGGCATAGGAGAGTCCGGCGACAATGACAATGACACCGATGATCTTCAGTGCGCCTTCAATCTGGGTATTGAGGATATCCGGTTCTTTGGTGAATTCGTCAAAAAAGTCAATCAGGTACCCGAAGATGAGGATGCCAAAACCCGCCTCGAGAAGCGGAATTTGAAGGCGATGGACATAATAATAAGCCGAGATGAATGTGCAGAGAATAAGCCCCTCGATGAGAACGTCCTGCATGTCGAATGGCAGCTTCAGGGGGAACACCAGAAACCAGAGAATTGTTGTGATGGCCCCCACTGCAAGGAGGAACCACGGAATATGGTGATGATGTTTCCTGAGAATCTGCATAGTAATATTTCTTTTGCTCTGGTATTACATAACAACAACAGTCCCATTTCTCATTTTACCTCCATTTAATATCGTGAAGGTGTTTTTTTTACCGTAGGGGTCCATACCGCACCATTTTGCGCGCGAACGAAGCAGTCTGTTCTTCCCCGGGCGTCTGTCCGAATACATCTTCACACGCCGCAGGCCATGGCATTATTCAAAACAGGCTTCGTGCAGAACACCATTCTCCATCGGTGCCGTTTACTGACGGTTCACTGCCGCTTTTCCAACCATACAACCCCCCGTCATTCCTCCGGACTTCCGGTTCCGTCATTCTCTTCGTCAACAGTGATTTCAAACCGGCATTCCTCATTTCCCATTCCATAGCACCGGGTTTCGGCAACCGTCACTTCCATTTTGTAAAAATCACTGAATATTGCCCCGAAAACACCCTTCCCAAATGCACAGACAGGCCGTCCAAGATGGGGGAGATCGGAACATTCAAAACAGCCGGTGGCGATGATGACAAGCGGCTCATATGACACCACTGAAAGCTGTCCCAGACCATATCGCTCCCAGAATTCACTGAGTCCGGCACAACGTGCAGACAAATCATCCGGGTCAAGCCTCTTCGCAACGGATCTCCCGACGGACTCCCCGACGGACCGCATGATGGGCTCAATGTTGACACCTGCATCCATCAGGGCGATTCGAAACTGGCAGCACATGAACCGGTACAGCGATGAAACATCAGCAAATTCATCTGCGGATTCGGGCTGACGATGAATCCCCGAGCTTCGATCCTGCACCGAGAGGGCCCCCACCCTCCGCCCCGAGAGGCGATACGTTTTCCTTCGTCCATCGTCGGGGTCTGTCCGGACATCGACCACCCCGTCTTCCGAGAGCCCTTTCAGGTGGACGGAAACCGTGGATTTCGCCTTTCCAAGCCTGCCCGTGATCTCATCAAAGGAGAGAGCCCCTTCTTCCTCCAGCATTGAGAGTATGTCCTGTTTCACCGGACTTTCTATGGCATACACCGCATCCCGGGTGCTGTACAACCCTACGTCCTCCCCCGCCTTTCCAGCGCCCCGCAAGAATACTCCTCCTATGTACCGCATTATCTGTGAGTACAATAAGGCTTTTGTTCGTACCCGTGGGAACCGTTCGGGGTACACATGAGGAGAGGCAATCCGAGGGAACGGACTGCCATCAGACTCAGAAAACCGATCAAATTCCGGGTATCAACGCAGCATCAGAACACATCGGTCACTGATGCACGAGTTCCTGTGCCTTTTTGAGAAGATCGGCCACACCTGCAGAATCGGCAAACCCCTTGCCCTCCCACCGGATAATACCGTCCCGGTCAAGAAGGAAGAGATAGGCAAGGGAACGGTCGTCCATTCCAAGGGTCTCCCTGTAGGCTGCCCCGTTCCCATACCATGTCATGACATACTCATGTTTTCCAGCGGGAATCCCTGAACGCATCCCGCCGTCAATCATCGCACGCACCGGACGCCAGAGAGGCGATTCGATCATCGGGACCTCATATACAACGACCATATCTTCCCGCAGAAATTCCTCCTCAAAGGGCAACACCCACGAATTGATCATCCCCTGTGCCTCCCGGACGAAGGCCACCGCGACCAGGGCAACCTTACCTGCCGCCGCTTCAGGAAGCGTCTTCATCGTCCCTGAGAGCGTACGGGCAGAAAGAACGGGGAATCGGATACCGGTTGGCATGGATGCCTATAACCCCCTCCCTCCAATTGAATCTGCCGGAGAGGATGAGCATGAAGAACTGCGCCGGGAGGTGACCGCAGATATTTATATCATGCCCACATGATTGGAACACGTCCCTGTACGGACTCCTGACGAGGTGAGGTGATTATGACAAAAGTACCCGACACCGCCGAACATCTTGAAATATGTAGGCAGTTCTGTGGGACATGCCCGACATTCCGGGAGAATAAGCTCATGGAGGTCGCACCCCATGCACTTTTCTGTGCCCGTGGGGCCTCGGACAAGAAGAACGCCATCAATAAAGGATGCAACTGCATGGATTGTCCCGTTGCACAGAAGTATGGTCTCAAGGGAGGCTGGTTCTGCTTCCATGCTTCTGAGGAATGAGGATATCCGGGCAATCATTGTAATCCGACAATCAAAGGCCATGGCCCGATTTTTCGTCTGTGATGACAGCGTCCTGAACCGCACCTCCGGAACCACCAGGAGTACCGATGGAGAAAACTGAAGTCCGCCTCGAAGTCGCCCGCAAGGAGATGGTCACCGGGCAGCTTGTTGCCCGGGGAATTCATGACAAATGCATACTCCGGGCGATGGCAACCATCCCACGCCATCTCTTCGTTCCCGGGCATCTCAGGGATGCCGCCTATCAGGACTGCCCGCTTCCCATAGGGTACAATGCAACCATCTCCCAACCCTATATCGTCGCCTACATGAGCGAACTTCTCTCACTCTCCAAAAATGACCGGGTCTTTGAGCTTGGAACAGGGTCCGGGTATCAGGCGGCCATTCTTGCCCTCTGCGCCAGGGAAGTAATCTCAATCGAACGGGTACCCGAACTTATCCCCATCGCACGCAGAAATCTTGCCGCCGCAAACGTCGAAAACGTCCGTATCTTCAAGGGGGACGCGACAACCATCGCTCCGGATTATGCCCCGTATGATGCTGCACTTATCACCGCTGCATCACCCGCACTTCCCGAATATCTGTACCCATATATGAACGATGGAGGACGTATCGTCGTTCCCGTAGGGGACATGTATGTACAGGAACTCTTTCTCATCACCGTCCATGACGGGAGAGGAAAGGAGGAAGCAAAAGGAGGAGTCAGATTTGTTCCGGTCATCGGCAGGCATGGGTTTCCGGAACGATGATGATCCGCAGACGGCTTCTGATACGTTCTTCATTGTCTGTCTGCCAATAAATTCCGCCTTTTCACCGTCCTGTCATCCGACCACAAGGTTCAGGGATGATTCTGCCGAACACTCACACTACCCATGGTGGAGAGATGCAGGGAACAGGAGGAGACCCGGAGGAGGGATATGGTCAGATACCACCTCAGGGAACGTGGCATTTGCAGCCCTGCCGTCCTTGCCGCAATGACCGCAATCCCCCGTCATATGTTCGTTCCCTCGCACCTTCGAAGCAGCGCTTACCATGACCGCCCCCTTCCGATCGGTCATAATGCCACCATCTCACAGCCATCTGTTGTTGCTCTCATGACCGAACTTCTCACCCTCTCACCAACCGACAGGGTCTTTGAACTGGGGACGGGGTCCGGGTACCAGACCGCCGTGCTCGCCTCCTGTGCCGGGGAGGTGTTCAGCGTTGAACGGGTCCCCGAACTTGCAGCCATGGCCCGGCAGAACCTAGCAGCAGCCGGGGTGACGAATGCCCGGGTATTTACCTGTGACGCCACGACGATTACCGGCAGATACGCTCCCTACGATGCTGCCATTCTCACCGCTGCATCCCCCGCTCTTCCCACCTATCTCTACCCGTTCATCCGTGACGGCGGGAGAATCGTCGCACCGGTGGGTGAACGGGACGGGCAGCAACTCGTCCTGATCACGGTGGATGGTGGCATCGGCAGCGTGGAAGAACGAGGGAAGGTTCGTTTTGTTCCGGTCATTGGAAGGCATGGGTTTGCCGACGAGTGAGAGGCAATCGCACAATGTTCCCCCAATCACCCGGTTTTTACGCGCATGCGTCCACAAAAATGATGAAAAGAACATATTATGATCGAAAAGCAATCGAATACGGACGAAATACAAATAAAACATAAATCAGGGATTATTTTCAATTTTACCCCCATATCAGCATCTTTTCCGGTTCATTTTTCGGGGAGGGCACACCAGCTCGGACCCACTATATAATAATTGCCTCGCAAAGAGTTAATAATAAATAGAGTATATTCATTCTTAGGATACGAACACCCGGGGGGGAGTTCACGCATATCCTGCCATGATGCCTGCAATGCAGAGACCATGGCATTACATACGCAAACAACGGGGGAATGTCATATGAAACCTGATTATGGCAACACACCGAAAAAAGAATTCGACCACAGTGAACGGAAGGTATCGATACGAACGGCTGCACTGCTCTCCTTAGTGCTCGTTCTTGTCGGGGCCATGGCTGCGGGAGCCGCAGCAGCACCGCTGGAAATCTCCATGAACGAATATGTCTCGACCTCTATCGTCGGGGACACCGCCACCACCGGGGTGACGGGCGAGATCACGGTTCTCAACAACGGGACGGATGACATCTACGATATCTGGGTGCCCGTAACCCTCGCGAATTACAACAGTACATTCGGTCTTAAGGTGACCTTTGAGAATGCATCCTCAGAGGTCTTTGTCTACAGCGCAAAACCGGCCTCCGCCCCCGCGATGGACGACACAGGGGCAAACTTCTGGATACAGATTCCCCAGCTTCGGGCAGGTCAGTATGCCGTTCTTGCCTACCTTGTCGATGCCGGGAGTATTCCCATCTACGGCTCGACGCTTGCGACCACTTCGCCCATCCTTGTCGACACCTATACCGATGCATCCCGCATCGTCTCCGGAAGGGATGTTTCCTGGACAGTGTATTTCAACGCGACCACCAACTCCGACTTCTTCACAGACGGGGATACGGTGGCAATGGAGATCAATCATTACCTGAGCAGAAACAGTACGCATTTCGGTTCGGAGGCATGGACCACGCTCGGACCGATCTCCAGCAACCGTACGTCACAGGGAACATCCGTGCTTCTTGACGGCCTCTATGATACCACAGCACCGGGCCGGATGCAGGTGACCGGCTTTGCCCTGACGCAAGGAAGCGAAATCTGGGTCAACACGAGCTATGATGTCGCGGCCTTCCACCAGGAGATGACGGGAAGCATCGACGAACCCTTCGGATTTTCGACGATTGCATTCAGTGCGGAAAAATCCGGAACAGGAGAGGAAGACGGGGTCATCAGCGGCTCCGTTGTCCATGACTGCCAGGCAACCGGTGAAGCCCTTGTTTCGGTGACGAAGGAACACCTCGAGGGCTCGTGGAAGGGCAATGCAACTTTCACGAACGAAGCAGCGGGCCTTGTCTATGTCCTTACGGACTATGCGGTGTGGGCGACCGAGCAGGGAACATTCGGAACCTACATCGAGGATGCCGGGTGGACACCGGGCTATGAAAGCTCCGACATTGTCCTCTACAAGCCTGCCGACGGCCTTGCAACGATCCTGAACCCCGGCGAATCCGCAGGCACCGAAACCATCGAATTTGCCTTTGACGGCGTCCCGGTCATCTGGGCAAACGCCACCTTCGTCCTCGGCCAGAACGGCACCCATGGATGGGTACGGAACTACACCGTCGAGACACAGTGGAATGCAACCTACGGGTCGGATTTCATCGTCTCCCAGAGCATCTGGGTGGTCGGCGATTACCTGATCAAGGCGACCAAGCACGTGGTGCCCTTTGCAGGGGAGGATACGAAGTTCAGGGTCTACATCGTTGTCGAGAACATCGGAGGAACACAGACGCCGAACGCCTATATCTACGACATGATCCCGACCAACATGTCGGTTGTCGATGACAGCGGTAAGTGGGACGATGGCATAAGCAACTTTGTCAACAGCTCCGCCCTCTTTACCACCAACAGCACGGTCGCCACCCCGATGGCAGGCTATGATGCAGGTCAGATCTGGGGTCTTGCCCCGCTTCAACCGGGAGCAATTGGAGACGGCGACTATGATGACTGGACACAGATCACCGACAACCAGCAGGTCGTCATCGCCTACAACATGACCGGCAGCGGCGACTTCCGCCTCAGTGACGTCTATATCGTCGGTGTTGACCCGGTCAATTCGCTCAATGACCACACTTCACCCATCGTCACCCTGTTTGGCGGCTCCAAGTCGGCCAATTATGAAGGCATCTTCATTCTGCTCTTCGGAGCGGTGATGGTGGCGGGTGTCGTCATCCGAAGAAAGAAATAACCCAACAATACCAAAGAATCCCTATGGACAGCAGGATTGCGAGATGGGGGGTGACCCTTGTGGTGGGGGTCATCTGCCTCACACTCATGACAGGCGCTGCACAGGCGCAGACCATTGACGTCGAAACGATCTCCCACTATGATGTGGAGGTGACGGTAGGGGACACTGTGCACCAGAAGACGGTGGTGACACTGAAAAACATCATCGACAAACCGGTCGTCCCCGGCATCGGAGAATTCAGGCTCCAGACATATTCCCCCTCACAGGTCCTCTTCTTCTCCATTCCGGGCTCGGCATCCCCGAAACCGGTTACAGTTGAAAATCTGAGGGCCATTACCTCGGATGGAAGACTCCTGATGTCCCACGTGACCAGTGGGGACGATTATACCACCATACGGTATGAAATCTGGTATCCCATCCAGCCCGGGGAGGAGTTGACCTATATCCTTGAATTCGATTCCCGCGACCTTGCCCAAAGAGGAATCCTCTTCACGAATATCGCCATACCGGTGGCATCGGATCTTCCCATTGAGGACTATTCGGTGACTTTCCTCTCCGACCAGAATCTTGTATTCAAGGATGGCACCTCGGGAAGCCTTGCAAAGGGAGAGATCGCATTTGCACAAGCAGAATTCTCCTCGCTCCCTCTCCCCGAGGCGGGATTTTCATGGTCCGTCGTCCTCTGGGGGCTGGTTCTCCTGGCAGGTATGGCCGGAGTAGTCTGGTACGTAAGACGGGAGCCGGAAAAGAAGGAAGAACAATGACGAAAATGACAGAGCGGAGAAAAATATCAAGGGTGATGGTCACGCTTCTGGTATGCGTGCTCATCGCCACCCTCCCCGGCCTGGCCTCGGGGGATGTCGGTGACGGAAACGTCAGCGACACCTATGGGCCGCAGGAAGGGACTGACCCGGTCCCCCCGACCGGACTTTACGCAGGAGAGTCATGGGTGCCGGGAGACGTAGTGCTCATCGGATATGACGGAGATGTGACGACGGGAACAGTCACCGATCCTGCAGGAATCGATCATGAGATTATCTTTACCTTTGCAGACGGCGTAAGCCGGGCAGAATTCCCTCTTCTGGAAAATGTGATCATCGGGGAATACACCGTATCTGCGGGAGGGGAGACCGTCACGTTCTGCGTCGGATGCTGCGCCATCAATGCGTGGTATGTTGACGGCCGGGTAAACGGAACCATCTCCGAATCACTCAGGAATGAAGGCCCGGTCATCTATGCCTGCGAAGATCTCCACGGAGAAATCATGCCGGCCGATGCAGACGGCAGTTTCTCGATTCCGGTCGACCTGCCCCCCGGCACCTATACCATGAATCTTACCTGCGGAAATGCGCAGACGAACCTGCTATTCACTGTTTATGAGGCCGTTACCGTTCAAAAAGCCGCCGTACAGGCTTTTGACGGCAATGGCATGACAGCCGGGGTGACGGTTTCAGGAATCGTCTACGAAGACCTTGTCGTTACCGACCCCGACCGTATATATGACGCCCCCATCGAAGGGGCACTGGTGGAGATATTTGCCGATGACGGGAATCTCGCCTTCGACCCGGCATCGGACATGCCAATACTCTCGACCACCACCAACTCCGGCGGCGCATACTCCTTCGCCGGACTTGACCTCAATTCGTATTATTTCATAGCCGTGCAGGCGTCGTCGCTTGACACGACACGTGGGAGGGAAAAAGGTGCGGGACCTGAAGACATCCTCGCGGAACAGACCTACCAGGTGACCTTTGACCCGACAACCGGAACCCACGACTTTGTCCTCCGGTTCGGAGGTCTAAACCCTCTCGTGACGGACGACTGGGACGAAGGTGCCTATGAGCACGTGGCGTTGCTCAATGCCAGTGCCTACGCAGATGAATCAATGGACTTCGGATTCTCCTACGATGTCATCGTAAACGACATCGGTGAAGAGGAGGCCCAGGGTTCACTCCACCGGTTCCTCACCAATGCAGAATATATCTCGGGGTTCCAGGAGAGCCGGTTCGTCATGGCGGTCCCCCCCAACACGCATGACGGTACCGCCCAGTGGTGGAAACTGGACCTTGACTATAGTATCGTAAACTTCGACGGGCCTTTCGGACTGAACGGCACGGTGTTTGATATTTCACTTTCCCCCTGGGATACCAACCCCGGCTTTGTTTCATACGACCCGGATGCTCACAGGATTATCTCCGTCAGCTCCCCTGACGGCGTCCCTGTCGGCACCGGGGGTGACGGACGCGAGCATACCTCTGACGACAGCCTGTTTCTTCCCATCGCCAAACCGGAAATAGAACTCAACCCCCCCACCGGCGACGGCCTCCTTGAACTCGGAAGCGCAGGCTCATATGTTTCGGATATTGCAGGATACTCCAGTGGAACGGCCATCAGTTCCCGGGCTCCGGATATCCTCATCGAGCGCTGCCTCATCGGCCTGACGGCAAATGCCACTCCCCCTGAAGAGGAGTATGCGACATCCAAGGACAGCGCCGACGAGGGCATCTTCCTCAACAATGATGCAGCAGGCAATATCGTCCGCGACTCGGTTATCGCCTTTACCAAGCACACCGGCGTCTCACTCGTCGACGGCGCGGAAAACTGCCTGCTGGAAAATGTCCTCGTCTACAAGACGGCGCTGGACCCGACCGGCGGTCATACCGCAGTCGAGGTCGGGGCATCCGACCTGCATATCGACCGCAGCATCATCGCCCATACCGACGAGAAGGATGCCATTCAGATCACGCTCCCCGGAAAGGGAGGGGGCAGCGGACCTCTAATCTCGGGCTCACTCATTGAGATGAATCAGGGGGTCGGCATCAACATCCTGCAGGCGCCGTTTACCACCGTCAGTTCGTCAATCATCCGTGAGAACGGTCATTCCGGCATCGTGGTGGAGAGCCACCAGAGTGTCGGCAACACCTTTACGAAGAACGCCATCTACAACAATTCGTATATCGGTATCGACCTCGGCGTCACCGGCGGCGTCGACAATGTGACCGTGAATGACGGCGTACTTCTGGAGAACAAACCCAACCGCGGTATGGATTATCCGGTCATCACCGGGGCGGTCTGGAATGCCGTTGCGGGCACCCTTACCATCCAGGGATGTGTCGGACTCCCCGGCCATGACAATTCCGACTTTTCCGGGTCGAGAGTGGAAGTCTTCCTCGTCCGCAATGACACTGCAGGTGACAACCTCATCGGGAACAACTGGGACAAGAAGAATGAGATCGATGCATACTACGGTGAAGGGTGGATGTATCTCGGCATGACGGAGGCCGACACCGAGGGCAACTTCAGTGCCGTACTGGATGTTTATGGTATTACCCCCGGAACGGATCTCATCCTTGCCGGAACGGCGACGCTCTACGATGGCTGCACATCAGAATTCGGTGAAGTCTATTACTACGGTGGAACCCCCGAAAACTTCCGGGCAGTGACGGCAACCATCACCCTCTCGGGGACAACTGTCCTGATGAACATCACGTCCGAATCGGGCACCATTCCCCAGGCATCGCTCTACTGGCTCAAACCCGAAGGCATGACGATCGATGCAATGGCCGGAGATTACTTCCTGAATGAATCGGCTGGAAACGAGTTCACGTGGTACTTCACCAACCTCATGGAGGGGGTACCACAGACGGTCGAGCTGCAGTTCAGCCTTGGCCCGCTCGATTCCTGGCGGATAGGTGACCTCTATAACCTGGGGGTGGACCCACGATGAAGATGATTCGCGTATTCCTGTACATTCTTTTGATTGCCCTCTTAGGCATCATACCCGCCATGGCGGCTGATACCACCGTCGAGGAGTACCGTGTGGTATTCTACGGCATCGCCCCTCCTGACCAGACAATCTATTATGACAATGTCATCGTCACCGGCAGTGATGAGATCACGCTGGTCATCAACGGGACGCCATTCCATTTCCCTCCGGGTGGCGGCGCAGCCCAGGTCGCAAAGACACCCTTTGACATCTACGTCACCCTGGAAAAGGTGGACAAATACCACTGGGACTACATCGTCCACAATGACTATGAGTTCCTGACCCCCGTGGATGTCCGGTTCCTCCTGTCCGACAATGTAACACTGACAAACGGGAGCAACTGCGGCCCGTTAACCATAATCGGAGAAGACACCATCGCCCCGATGGCAATCCCCGCCCACGGCACGGGTTCGGTTCATCTGGGTGTCCCGGTGCTCTCCGGGGTCACCGGCACCTTTAGCTATGAGGTGAATCAGAGCTACCTGGACTTCACGGCTGCAGACACCATGGACATCGATAGAACGGTGTCCCCCGTCATCAGCGTTGAGAAGTCGTTCAACGGGACCGCATGGAAGGCCATCTATACCGTCGAAAATCCCGGGGAAGATGAAATAGACGCTGATATCACCTTCTGGTATGAACTCAGGGAAGACCTGATGGGAACGAGCCGGACCGACCTCGGGAATACCTCGGTCACCATCCCCGGCAAAGAAGAGTGGACGACGACCCACACCATCGTAACGGACGGGAAGGTTCCGGTCTTCTACCTCCAGGCGGATGCCCATGCCACGGACACTGTCGGGTACACCATCACTCCCGCATACCCGGTCTATGCAAAGACTCCCGGTGACAACACACCGCCGAATGTGGAGAATATCACCAACTACATCATAGGTGAAGGGCTTGTCGCCGGAGTTCCGCTCACCGTCACCTACCAGGATGACGATGATGACGATGATGACGACGACGGTCCCACCCCCGGTCCGACGGAGACACAGGGGCCGGGGCCGGGACCCACCGACGGACCCGGACCCGGTCCGGGACCTGACGGAACCCCAGTTCAGATAGGCGAAGAGGGCACGACCGAACCGTTCGGTGGACTCGCCGAACTCTTCCCCGGGGTCTCCGGACTCACCTTTGCGGGAGGCATCCCCTGGTGGGTATGGCTGCTCCTCCTTATCTTCCTCGGAGCATTCCTCTTCCTCATCCTGAAGAGGACGACGGACTTCGAAAGCGACATCAGGGAAGGCCCTGCACCGCTCACGGTGAACTTCACCGATCTCTCGACCAACAACCCGACCACCTGGCACTGGGACTTCGGCGACGGGGCGACGTCGGACGAACAGCATCCGGTCCACACCTTTGCAGGCGCTGGCACATACACGGTGACCCTGACCGTGCATAACCGCCTCGGCGACCACGCACGGACCAAAAACGAAGAGATCAAAGTCACCTGAGAACCGTTGATCAAATCGGCCATGGGAGGAGATGGTTCTCCCTGAGCCCATCTCATTTTTCGAATCATTGCCGCGGCAATTTCCCGGCAGAGGTGCCCCTCTGAAAAAAAAATATCGGATTTCACCACCATTTGAAAAAGCGGCGTCCGCGTGTGTGAACGCCATGAAGGTTTTTTATCAAAAGAGCGCATTATATATAAGGAAGGAGTGAGACGTCTGGCGAATCCAAGCAGGAGAAAATCCAATCAAAATGAAGCACCTGCAATCGTACGTGTGCGATTGCCCAATAAACGAAATCGGGAAATGTTTGCCGAAGCCGAGCTGATGCTCGGTGCAAACCACATCAGGGTGCGCTGTTTCGACGGCATAACCCGTACCGGCCGGATCAAAGGAAAGATCAAAAAGCGTGTCTGGATTCGTGAAGGCGATATCCTGATTGTTGTCCCGTGGGACTTCCAGGATGAAAAATGCGATATTATCTACCGCTACACCCGCCCCCAGGTCGAGTGGCTGCAGCGCAATAAATATCTCTGATATTTTTTGATTTTTTTTTAAAAAAAAGGGTATAGGCTCTTTTCAGATCCTTTCGATCTTTACGGTGTACTTCTTGATGACGAGACGTGAAACGTTGGGGGACCTGTACCTATTATCCCCATCAGGAGTAAATCCACCCTCAACGATGGTAGAACCCATGAGGTAATTCTTCCAGGCAGTACTATAGTCAAAGGTGTTGTCGGGGAAATACTCTATTATAATAGTCTGAGATCCTGTCACATCGGCAACAACCTCCGGGGGATCAAGCATGCTCATCTGGATGTTAGCAATCCCGTCACCGGACATGGCATCATCCGCCTCAATCTCCGTGAAGAAGAGCACCAGCGCATCTTCGCTCGCATCATAGAACCACCGCGGGTCCGCCACCATCGTGGACCCTTCGGCATCCTGGTAGCGTTTTACGACCGCACCATTCTCCACGGAGATGGCCGCCTGCCCCTGCGAGGAGATGAACCGGAGTGCACCAAGGGAGAAGGTCTCGTTCACCCAGGCTCCGGTATTGTTGTTATACCAAACCTGGAAGTAGTGGTTATCGGCATCGGTCCGATTCGAGTCCAGCACAAAGATCGACCCGCCCGAAATACCCATCGTCGTATCACGGTACGGGACGTTGGAGAGCGTGAGAATCTTCAGGTCGTTCTGCAGCGTGATCATATTCTGTTCCATAATCCGCTCATCGGACCCTATCTGCGACTGCTGCAGCAGGGGATACCCGTAGAGCGTGACAATCGTGATGCCGAGGACGACGATCGTAAAGATAAGGATAAACCCGATCGCCTCCGAGACTCCGTCATCATTCATTCCTTTCACCCAGTTTCTCTTCATCAGACACCCTCCGAATTATAGTAAATCACATTCTGTCCGGCACCGCTCGTCTTGCCGGTCACACCGCGGGTGCGCCCGATACCCGCTATTGCGATGCGGGATGAGGTCGTTCCGTCGGTCACCATGATCAATTGCGATCGTTTCCCGTCGGGAGCGGGCTCAGCCAGCACCTCCACCCAGTAGTCCTGATTGGCCACATCGTCCGGGAGGTCGAACGTGGTGTTGATTCTCCCGTTCTGCGGCGCAATGGCATAGAGCTCCACCATCCTCGTGGAGACACCGTTGCCGATATCCACGTAGGCATGGTACTTCAGCGTGTTCGTCGGCCCCTCCACCAGTGCCGCGTTGACGACGAGGGTCATGACAATGAACATCGCAATCACGATGGCCGTAATCGAGAGATACTCGGTCATCGTGGAGACCGCATCGTCATTGAGCCGTCGTTTTTCAGAGCCGGACCGGCACCGAGTATTCCTCGTCATACGTTGTCACCCCGTTGTTGTAGTGTATGTCCAGCCGGTTATACTGGTAGAAGAGATCCTCAAACCCTGTATTCCGGTCGATGTCGAAATCCATCACCGCATTGTTGCGGGCCATCGAGAGGGCCTGCATGTCAGCCCTCATTTTGTTCTCCTTGTCGATCAGGCCGGTAGTGTTGGCATCAAGTTGCGCGATGGGGGCAAGATGATACCGTATGTCCTGGATCTCGTTTTTCGGGAACTCCAACACCGCCTCCGCAGTCGACTGTCCGACCATCGGGGCCTGATTGATGATGATGGCAAGGATGAACATACCGGTTGCAACCACCACTCCCATCAGGACAATCCACTGCCCCTCGTCGTCTAGGCTCTCCATAACAACACCTCCAGGAGGACCATCTGCTCCCGGTTATCCATAATATTTCTCACATCCACCGGAAGATACGACGGTTCCCCGGAAAGATGCACATAGCGTGTCACAGAAATCTCCGGTTCGCGTGTCACAAATTCTCCCCCGCGAGTCGAATTTCCGAATGCATATGAATGCAACAAATTGTCGTGATCCGTATCCCGATAGTAAATCGTCGCATTCCACTGGGTCCGTTCGTCAATGATAAACCCGGCAGGATCATCCATGTATGTCGTCCCGGTCCCCTTTTGGAGCAACATATTGAATTCGTCCTTAAAGGCCGCCTGATCATTTGTCATGATCAATTCCTGCAGCCTGCTCTTATCATCCTCGATGGAGCCCGGTGTATCCATCACAAGCAAGGCATCATACCCCAGCTGCTGGAGTTGCATATCGGCGATATGTGCATCGCCGGGGGTGAAGACAAAACCGGTGGAGAAGACCACGTATGCCGTCAGCAGCATGATGATGCCCGCCGTGATGCCCTCGATGGTGTAGAGCTGCCCCTCGTCGTTCATTACCATATCGCCACCTCCATGACGCCGTCCACGAGGTACGGCTGGACCACATTGTCGGAATCGTAGTTGTACTCATGGATGCCACTGAGATAGCGGTGCCCACTTATTGGGTCGCTGCTTCCATCCCATATATAATTGAAGGTAAAGTTCACCCGGAGCCCCGATGTCATCTCATCGGAGAACGGCAGAGGGGGATTCAAATCCATCCGGATATACGTCTCATTCTCTATCGTCTTCGGAAACGACGACCCGTTGAGCACCGACGCTTCAGAGGACCCCGGCGTATTACCATAGTAGAAGATGTAGGTCTCGTTATTCCAGTCGTTCCAGTTATACGGCAATGGCTGGGATGAGCCGTCGTCGAGGACCTTATACAGCCTGACTTTCTCCAGTGTCATCGTACCGTTATTGAGGAACAGATTCCAATCCAGGCTGTGCAGCATATTCTCCATGTCAAACCCGAGTTCTTCGCTACGCGGATCAATGCGGTACGCCGGACTGATGGACCGGTCATACAACTCGCCATAATCCATCTCAACGGCGAAATCTGCCTGATGGGGCGGATCTGTCACGTTCCATACGACTCTGCTGCTACTGTATTCCGGATGGCTCCCGTCGGTGAAATTGATATGCGCAAAACTCTCCTCCTTCACCTTCACGAGCCGCCGCTGGTACCCGTAGCTGCTCTCCGGAATCTCCTGCCCGACGAAGAGCGGCTGCTCCCCGTCGATCCTCAGGGAAAAGTTGTAGAGATACGGGATGTCCCCGAAGATCACCTTTGACCGGTAGTCATCCTCATCAAGGGCGAAGTCTGCATTCCGATTGAAGAACAGATCTATCTTCCCCTGCGAGAGGATATTCGGCGTATCCTTCGAGAGCGAAAGCCCCATCCGCTCGATATCAGCCTTGTGATATTCGTCCATCTGGTTCCATGGCGGATTCGACGGCCATCCGGGATCTTCGACGAGGATGACCGATGTCCGGTAGGCGACCGCATCATAATCGATTGCCTCGCTCTCGATGCCTGCCAGAATTCCCGGCAGGAGGGAGATCACCATGATCAGCGCAATCATGAAGATGGTAAACCCTGCGAGAAAATCGACGGACAGTACACCGTCCTCATTGAATTCCATGCTCCTGTTCATTGCAGCGGCTCCCCGGTCCGTGCATCAAACCGCAGTTTCCGCATATCGCCTGTGGTTCCGGGCAGGACATGGTAGACCCCCCCGGCAAGCTCGATATCGGTTGTATCAACCCCATTATCTGTCATCATCTCTTCAATTACCCCCCGGTTCTGTGCGAATAACTCATCCGGCATCAGAATCTCACCGGTGCAGCAGAACTCTGTCCCGTTCACGGGCTCTTCGGGCCACGCCGCATCCTGCCAGCCGTTCCCGCTCAGGGTGAGAAGACGCGCCCGCCCCTCTCCTTCGGGAACGATCAGAAACGACCAGCTCTCCGCGGCTCCATCCCTGCCCACACCGCTCCCTATTACGGTATACAAAGAATATCCCGAATAGGAGAAAAGCGAATCGGCGATTCCGGCATCGAGGGATGCCATGGCATCACTCAGCATGAAGGATGCGGGCTCCTCGCCTGCCACCTCCCCAAAACCGGCATCCTGACCACCCGCGACGCTCTCAAGGCAGCCGCAGGCACAGCAGAAACATAAGGATCCAATTATCACCGCGGAGAGATATTTTTGCATAAAGAAGATCCTTCCCATTCTTCTTATTAGATTGACTGCATATAAACATTCATATCCAAATCCTGAATATTAACGCTCTTAGAAGGGTTTTTGGCCCGATTCAACGGTAAATATCAGCACCATTAAGAATATTTAATTCATACGGCGATTTTTCGCAAAAAAATGCCACAAATATTGCCCGAATGGCCACCATCCGCCATCTGAGCGGCAGTTTCGCATTGCCATTGCCATGCAATGTGCGCGGCATGACACTAAAAAAAGTTTTGGGAGGGACCTAGTCGTTTATCGTATGAAGAACCAGGCCGGAGAGAAGTTTTGGTTCGAACCATGTTGATTTCGGCGGCATGACACCGCCGGCATCGGCAATCGAGAGCACGTCCTCGACATCGACCGGCTGCATCGAGAAAGCCACGGCAAACTCACCGGAATCGACCTTCTCTTTCAGGTCGGCAAGCGGGCGTGCCCCGCCGAGGTACTGGAGCCGGGGGTCCCCACGGGGATCGGTGATGCCGAGCATCCCTTCCATCACATCCTTCTGGAGGACGGAGACGTCGAGTGCGGCGATGCGGTCGAGTGCGGGGTCCACCGGCCGGGAGAGTTCGTACCAGGCATCGCCGATGTACATGTGCATCACGTGTATCCGCTCCTCAGACTCGCGAAGGGGCGGGATGCGGAAGACGGTGTCATCGATCTCCCCGTACGGCCGGACCTCGAAGAGACCGCCGAGTGCCTCCATAAAACTTTCCGGGGTGTAATCGCCGAGATCGGTCACCATTCTGCTGTACCCGTGGATTTTGACACGGTTCTGAGCGAAGATGATCGCCATGAAGCGCTCCGCTTCCGGAGTGCAGGTGCCTTCCTCGCGGCGGCGGGTCGCCACATTCACGGATGATTTTGCCCGGTGGTGGCCGTCGGCGATGTAGAGGGCGTCCACATCCCCGAAGAGACCGGTGAGGTGGGCGATTGCCGCCGGGTCGGCAATCCGGAAGACCTCGTGGACCACACCGGCATCGGTCTTGACGACGCCGTCCGGCTCACCCTCGGGGACGAGAGAGGAGACATAATGGAAGATCTCGCCGGGGTCGCGGTAGAGAAGGACGACGAGCCCGGTGTGAGTGCCGGTTGTCTCGATATGCCGTGTCCGGTCCTCCTCCTTGTCGTAGCGCGTGTGTTCGTGGCGTTTGATGTTGTTCTCAAGGTAGTCATCGACGCTCACGTTCGCGACAAAGCCCGTGTAGATGTTGCCTCCCTGCTTGACGCGGTAGAGGTAGATCCCCGGTTCGTCGTCACGACGGAAGAGCCCGTCTGCGATCATCTCGTCGAGGTGCTTCTTTGCCGTCGTATAGACCGACGGGTCGGCGGGGTCGACATCCCCCATCGTCGCTTCGGAACGGATGACGCGAAGGAAACTCTTCGGATTCTTCTCAAGGATCGCCCGTGATTCCGCCGTCGAGACGACATCATACGGGACAGAGGCTATCTTCTGCGCCTCGGCAGGTTCTGGCCGGAGCGCCCGGAAACTGAATATCTTAACCATGGTTCTGTGCCTGCCCGGGATTTGGGTGCGTTATTTATTGGCTGCAAAGCATAATATGAGTATCCCGGTCAATGCAATATGAATACTTCGAGCTATCTAATCAGGCGGGCCACCCCTTTCGATATAACTGCGGTCGTGGCCCTGGAACAGGACCTCTTCACCGACCCGTGGGATGAGGAAGGATTCGGTGACGCCCTCAAATACTATCAGGAACTCTTCTTTGTCGCCGTCGAAAATGGCGAGATTCTCGGATTCATCTGCGGCGGCATGGAGAATACCGGCGAGGAGACCTACGGCCATATCATGAACCTCGGCACGGCAAAAACGATGCAGCGAAAAGGGATCGGCGGTGCCCTCCTGCGCCGCCTCGAACTCGAGTGCATGGTCCGCGGCGCCGGAGGGATGCAGCTGGAGGTGAGGGTCTCGAACAGCGCCGCACAGAAATTTTACCGGAAATACGGCTATACCCAGGTCTTCGTCATCGACCAGTACTATAGCGACGGAGAGGACGCCATTCTCATGATGCGCTGGTTTTCATAGCCCTCTCGCAAAAAATGCAATCGTCCAAAAAATGATATCGGAGGGTTATCCGCGCCCGAGCTGCTTGTGCGCCCGTGCAAGGTGGCCGGCACCAAGTGCCCCGAGAAGGGAGAGTTCGCCCGCGAGGACTCCCGCGGCGATGATCTCCGCAAACATTTTTGCATTGTCGCCGGGGTGTTCTCCGCCACCGGCGCACCCGAGGAGCCGCAGGCACTCCTGCTGGGTCGCAATCCCTGTCCCGCCGCCGACGGTGCCCACCTGAAGGGAGGGAAGGGTCACCGAGACGTAGACGCCGCCCGGCACCACATCGACCGTGGTCATCGCATTGCTCCCTTCGACGACATGGGCAGGGTCCTGCCCGCACGCGAGGAAGACGGCGGCGATCACATTTGCCGCATGGGCGTTGAACCCGAGCGAGACCGCCCGTGCGGAGCCGACCAGGTTCTTCCTCGTGTTCACCTCGGCAAGGGTCGCCGCATCGGTCTTGAACGTCTCCCGTACCATCTCATCGGAGAGGAAGACACCCGCAGAGACCGTCTTGCCCCGTCCCATGATGACGTTCATTGCAGCAGGCTTCTTATCCACGCACATGTTGCCGGAGAGCGCCACCCGCCGGGCCCCCGTCGCCTCCTCGATCAGCTCCGAAGCCGTTTCGCTTCCGATGGTAACCATGTTCATTCCCATCGCATCGGCCGTGAAGAACTCGAAGCGGACAAAGAGGTTCGTCCCCGCCGTGTAGGTGGAAATCCCCGTCAGCTTTCCGTGCGAGGTCGTCTTCTCCGCCGCCGCGGCAAGCTCTGCAAAATGCTCGTCCACCCAGCGAGCGGCATCGGTTGCATGCGGGACGCTCTCGCAGGCGAAGAGCGGCGCCCGGGTCATCCCGTCACGCTTGATGCGCACCTCGGCACCACCGGCGCGGGTGATCGCCTTGCATCCCCTGTTCACGGAGGCGATGAGCGCCCCCTCGGTGGTTGCAAGCGGAAGATAATATTCGCCCCCGGCGTACTCACCCTGCACCCCCAGCGGTCCTGCCACGCCCACCGGCACCTGGACGGCGCCGATCATATTTTCGCAGTTGCGCTTCACCACCCGTTCGGTGTCAATCGAATACGCACCCACACGGGAGAGGTCGGCCCCGGTCTCCCCCTCGATATAGGCCCTGCGCACCGCAATCGCCTCGTCCGAGGACATCTCCTGCTCGAGTGCATGGAGTTTGAGTGAACCGTCCCGTATTCGCTGTATATATTCTTCCATACACATATCATAGTGAGAAAACCCAAAAATACTGGTGGTCGCATGGAACGGGAACAGTGGTGCAGGCGGGTGCCGAAAACAGGCGCAGAACAGGTCAGACGGCAGCTCATTGCAGAGGGAATACTCGACACAACGCTTCGCCCGGCATCCGACGGCGAAGATATTCTCTTTCCGGTGACGGAACACGGGGAAGGGGACATACTGTGGCAGTGCAGGGAACTTCCCGTGCGTGCCCCGCTCCCGCGACATGAACTGGTGGGCGGGATTGCCATTATGCAGGACGAGGACGTGGAGGAAGCACGCCGCCTCCTCGCATCCCGCCCCTCGCTGCACACGGTGCTCGGCGGCGAAAGCCCGGTACTGGGGACGTACCGCACGCGCACCTACCGGGTGCTCGCAGGTGTTGCAACGACACGGACCATCGTCACCGAATATGGCCTGCGTCTCGCCGTCGACCTGGAAGAGGCGTACTTCTCCCCGCGCCTTGCAAACGAACGCAACCGCATCGCGGCCCTCATGCACCCCGGCGAACGCGTCCTCGACATGTTTGCAGGTGTCGGCCCCTTTGCCATCGCCTGCGCCCCGAACGCGAGTATCGTCTACGCCTGCGACCTCAACCCCGGTGCGATACGCCTCATGGATGAGAATATCCGGATGAACCGGCGCACGAATGTCATCCCCGTCCTCGCCGACGCCTGCCACCTCCCCGGAATTCTCCCCCACGCCTCGTTCGACCGCATCATCATGAACCTCCCGATGGACCCCGCACCCTTCCTCGATGCCGCCTTCACCCTCGCACGGGACGGCGCGACGATCCACCTCTACGCCCTGCAGGAGGGGGAGGGCGCTCTTCTCCCCGCCCTCGCAGCCCGGACCCTCGGCGACATCCGTGAACACGAGGTCAGGTCCTACTCTCCAACGCAGCACCATGCGGTCTATGACATCGACGTTCTCCGGTAACGGTACGGATATTCCACTTCAATTTTTCCGCCACTCTCTGATGAATGCGGGAAAATCCCATTCTACCGGCGTTGATCCGGCATCATGACTCACCGCGACACCTCCTGCTCCAAAAAAAACCTACTAACCGGACGCTGGAGAAACGTACGAATCCATGGCGTGCATTGAAATTATTCGAAAATTATGAAAAAATAAGGAGATTTTGAGAGCTGTTTTGGGGGTTATGCCGGGACGAACTTTGTCCCGTAGACGATCACGCCGGAATCACCATCGGCCATGATCTTGCGGAATGCCCGTTTCACCGGCATCCCAATGTAGACCTCTGCGGGATCGCAGACGACATGCGCCGTCATCGAGGTCCCCTCGTCGAGGTCAACGATCGCCAGCACAAAGGGGGTCTGGATATCGTAGTCCTCGCTCGCCGTTCGGATAATCGAGAATGTACGGACCTTGCCGTCTCCCTTGAACTCGTAGTCGACAATCTTTCCGTCGCGCCTGCAGTCAGGACAGAGGTTGCGGGGCGGGAAGAAGTATCTTCCGCAGGTCTCGCAGTGCGTGCCCTTCAGGCGGTAGCGATTCTGCTGTTTTCTCCAGTAACGTGGTACAGACATCTTCTTCACACTCCAAGGATATTGGTGACCACCGTCGCACCCGTGCCGCCCACGTTGTGGGTCATACCGATCTCGGCGTCCACCTGGCGTGCTCCGGCCTCGCCGCGCAGCTGTTCGACAATCTCCGCCACCTGCTTGATGCCGGTCGCACCGACGGGGTGCCCGCATGACTTCAGGCCGCCGGACGGGTTGACCGGGATGCTGCCGCCGAGTGCCGTCTGCCCTTCCTCGGTCAGTTTGCCTGCCTCGCCCTTTGCGCAGAACCCGAGATCCTCGATGGCACAGAGTTCTGCGATGGTGAAGCAGTCGTGCACCTCGACCATGCCGATGTCCTTCGGGGTGAGTCCCGCCTGGGCATAGGCACGCTTTCCTGCGGCAACCGTCGCATCCAGGGTAGAGATGTCACGGCGGTCGTGCAGGGAGATGGTGTCGCATGCCTGGGTGCTTGCGAGCACCCTGATGGGGGTGTCGGTGAACTGCCGTGCCATCTCCATCGGGCAGAGGATCACCGCTGCCGCGCCGTCGGTGACCGGTGAACAGTCGAGAAGGCGCAGCGGGTCTGCAACCTGCGTCGACCTCATCACGTCCTCGACCGTGATGTTCTTTCTGTACTGGGCAATGGGGTTCTTTGCACCGTTGGCGTGGTTCTTTACCGAGACCATCGCAAGCTGCTCGCGGGTCAGGCCGAACCGGTTCATGTAGTCCGTTGCGATCATCGCATACAGACCGGGGAACGTGGCCCCGACGAGGCCTTCCCACTCGCGGTCTGCCGCGGCGGCAAGGGCATCGGTCGTTTCGCTCCCGCCCACATCGGTCATCTTCTCGACACCGCCTGCGATGACGATGTCGTTGAGACCGGAGGCGACGGTCGTATAGGCCTGCCGGAAGGCAAGACCGCCGGATGCACAGGCCGCCTCGACACGGGTTGCCGGGATATGATTGCCGGCAAGGCCCGCGTAGTCTGCAATCAGTGCACCGATGTGTTCCTGAAGAACAAACCGGCCTGCACTCATGTTCCCGACGAACATCTCGTCGATCTGGTCACCGCCCATGTTCGCGTCTTCGAGTGCCTTTGCACCTGCTTCCACGAAGAGGTTCCTGAACGATGTGTCCCACTTTTCTCCGAATTCGGTTACCCCGATTCCTACAATTGCTACTTCCCTCATGTAAACCACCTTACTGCATCAGGATCTTTCCTTTGTGTTTGGCATACAGTGCATAGTCGAGGTAGACAGGGTTTGCCAGGAGCTCCTCAACAGTGGGGCCCGCACTCCGGTCGAATGCATCGGAGTCGATGACATCGGTGACAGTGATGTCGAAGGCGTCGCTACCGGCACCGGACCCGTATGAGGTCACGAAGATGCGATCGCCGGGCTTTGCGACATCGAGCGTTGCCGAGATGCCGACGGGAACCGCACCGGAGTAGGTGTTGCCGAGACGGGGGACGGCCAGGCCCGGTTTGATCTGTTCGCGGGTAAACCCGAGCATCGCGGATACCTTCTGCGGGAACTTCGCGTTCGGCTGGTGGAAGATCGCGTAGTCATAGTCGGACGGTTTGGTTCCCATCTGCTCGAGCATCAGCTTTGCTGCACCCTGGATGTGCTTGAAATATGCGGGATCACCGGAGAACCTGCCGCCGTGGCGGGGGTACTCCTGTCCCTCGCGCCGCCAGAAGTCGGGGGTGTCCGTCGTAAACGAACAGGTGTGGTTGATCTCTGCGATCGGGTCGTCGTTGCCTATGATGATCGCAGCGCCGCCCGCGGATGCGGTGTACTCGAGGGCATCGCCCGGAGCGCCCTGTGCGGTATCCGCCCCGATGGCGACCGCATACTTGACCATGCCGGACTTCACAAGCCCCATGCCGGTCTGGATGCCGGCGGTTCCCGCCTTGCAGGCGAACTCAAAGTCCGCTGCCGTCATGACCGGGGTTGCACCGATTGCTTCTCCGACCGCTGCCGCACTCGGCTTGACCGCATACGGATGGGACTCGGAACCGACGTAAATCGCTCCTATTTCGCTGGTATCGATGGGACGGCGGGCAAGTGCGCTGCGTGCCGCCTCCACCGACATCGTAATCGTATCCTCGTCAAAGTCGGGGACGGATTTCTCCCGGACCCCGAGTCCTGCGGCGATCTCTGCGCCGTTTGCACCCCATACCCGTGCGATCTCTTCCGTCTTGATGCGGAAGCGCGGGATGTATGCACCATAACTGATAATTCCTACCATGCTTCTTCCCTCAGTATCTCTACAATCTCGTCCACGTCCATCTCCGTGCACATGAGCGTGATATTGTCCGTCTCCGCAAGTTTGGGAACGAGGGGATGGACCTGTCCGGGAGCAATTCCCTGCAGTATCACACATCGCGGCTTGAAAGGCGTGACCCTGATTGCAATCATCGGCGATTTGCCGGTTGAGACGTTCGTGAAGATGAGCGCCCGTTCCGTGCTCCAGCCGTAAATCCGGTAGAATTCACTTGCCGAAAGCTGCAGAATGGCCTTCTCACTGTTGACTACCGTATATCCGTAGATCCGCTGGTCCACAGGCCCGCTCATATGGTGGCAGCCGATGGCACTGCAGAACCGTTCGAGCGGGATTGCGGCGTTGTAATCGTGCATGTCGTAGATGACATCCAGATCAAAGTCGTTGTAGAGGATCTTGGCAAATTTGTTGATGTTTCGTCCACCATTTGCTTCATCGATGCTCAGGATGGTGTCAACAATCTTTCCGACAACCGCGGTCCCGGGACTCTTGCGCCGGCCTCCCTCATAATCGGAGATGACCGATGGCGAGACGTGCATCTCCTCTGCGAGAAGACCGGGAGGAATGTTGAAGAGCTGGCGCCATTTTTTCAGCGCCTCTCCCGGCGACTCGGAGAGGGTAATCTCCCCTGCCATTTTTTCTGCGAGACGGGACCGCAGTGCGGCGTTCATGCGTAGTATGTCAGTTTCGATATATTATATAATTAACGAACTCCGTTTCGTCATTCCACGAAATCCCCCGAGGGATCGGCACATGGCAACCCATATATGGTATGCTTACCAATTATGGGTATATGGTGGTAGCTGAAGATCTCCAGTGCCTGAAGTCCATCGCCCTCATGGGCGGCATGGACGGCCCGGTCTCAATATCTACACAAAAACTGGGCGCAGAACTGGGTATCAGCCCCCAGACCGCATCCCGCCGCCTCATTTCCCTTGAGGGGCAGGGACTCATCTCCCGGACCATCCGCCCGGATGGCCAGTTCGTTACGATCACCGCCACCGGGGAGGAGGAGCTGAGGACAGAATATGCCGCTTACCAGAGAATCTTCGAGGAGGGCGAACAGGCGTATCAGCTACAGGGCGAGCTGATCAGCGGCCTCGGCGAGGGGCGCTACTACGTCAGCATCGCAGGGTACGTTGACCAGTTCCGCGAACGGCTCGGCATCGATCCCTTCCCCGGCACCTTCAACGTCCGGTTGAGCCCCGCAAGCGTGGAGACCCGAAGAAAGCTGGCAGGGCTCGACTGGACGGCCATCGAGGGCTTTACCGACCATGACCGGACCTTCGGCGGGGCAAAGGGCCTGCGCTGCACGATTGCAGGGTACGACTGTGCAATCATCGTCCCCGGCAGATCCCATTACCCGGATGACATCATCGAGATCATCTCCGGGACGGGCCTGCGAAGAGCACTCGAACTCAAGGACGGGGATCCGGTGACCATCGAGGTGAAGAGGGAATGAGAACCGACGCGATTGAGGCATTCAGGCGAGGGGAGATGGTGCTCCTCTACGACTTTGACAACAGGGAGCGTGAGACGGACTTTGCCATCCGGTCGGACATGGTGACACCGCAGGACATCCTGCGCATGCGCCGGGACGGCGGCGGACTCATCTGCACCGCTATCCACGGGCAGGCCGCAGAGAATTTCGGGCTGCCATTCGCGGCCGACGTCCTCCGGCCGACGCATCTTGCCGAGGAGTTCGGGGAGATCCCCTATGATCGCAGGAACCACTCGTCCTTCTCCCTCTGGGTGAACCACCGGGACACCTTCACCGGCATCACCGATATCGACCGGGCGCTGACGGTGGGTCGCATCGCCGAGCAGGTCCATGCGACCCTGGCCGGCAGGCCCCACACCTTCCACGAGGAGTTTCGCACCCCCGGCCATATGGCTCTTCTCCGGGCGGCGGAAAACCTCCTCGACCAGCGCAGGGGGCAGACCGAACTCTCCGTCGCCCTCGCCCTGATGGCGGGCGTCACTCCGGCAGTCACCATCTGTGAGATGCTCGACGATACGACCGGGTTTGCCCTCTCAAAGGACGATGCAAAACGCTATGCACGGCGTCACGGCCTCGTCTTTGTGGAAGGGGAGGAGGTCTGCGGGATGTGGGATGCCTTCCGGGAGACACAGGCATCCCCGGCGGCAACGGGCGAAACGGTCGCAGAACAATAACCAATACACAACCATTGCAACATACGAGGTATACAGATGATAGACGAGGCACTTGCAGCATTTGAGAGGGGGGAATTTATCCTCCTGTACGATTTCGACGACCGTGAAGGCGAGACGGATTTTGCCATCCGTTCGGATGCCGTCACCCCGAAGGATATCCTGAGGATGAGAAAGGACGGCGGAGGCCTCATCTGTACCGCCATACACCCGCAGGCGGCGAAGAATTTCGGGCTGCCCTTCGCATCCGAAATTCTCCGGCCCACCCATCTCGCGGAGAAGGAAGGCGATATCCCGTACGACCGGAAGAACCACTCGTCCTTCTCCCTCTGGGTCAATCACCGCGACACCTTCACCGGCATCACCGACCGTGACCGTGCACTGACCGTCACCCGGATAGCCGAACAGGTGAAAAAGACCCTGAACGGCGGGAGCGACGACTTCCACGCCGAATTCCGCACTCCGGGCCACATGGCCATTCTCCGGGCGGCGGACGACCTCCTCGACCAGCGACAGGGACAGACCGAACTCTCCGTCGCCCTCGCCGAGATGGCGGGCGTCACCCCTGCGGTTACCATCTGCGAGATGCTCGACGATGCAACCGGCAAGGCACTCTCCAAGGAGGATGCCCGTGCCTATGCAGAGGCGCACGGCCTCGTCTTCATCGAAGGAAGCGATGTCAGGGACGCCTGGCAGGCACGCCGCAAATCCTGATCCCCCACCTTCATTCTCTCCATTTTTCGGGCAGGCCCCGGTCTGTTTCCTATTCCTTCATTACCTATCGCGGGCAAGAGACTACCTGCGTGCATTCCGAACCACTTGCCGGCTACTCTGTCGTCACCATCCCGAAAAATGTCCGTAGGGTATCGATACGGGTCGGCCCGGACCGTACCATCCGGGTCACTCTTCCGCACGGGATCGATCCCGCCCCGTACCTCGAGAAGAACCGGGGCTGGATCATGCAGCGAGCCCTTGAGATCGAGAATGTTGCAGCCTCCTGTCCGGGGTGTGAAGATCAGCTCCTCATCGACGGACGACCATGCACCATGTCCCAGGGTCCTGTCTGCACGCTCGACCGGGAGGCGGGGGAGGCGACCTATACGACACCGGCATCGTTCAGGGACTTTCTCACCCGCGACCTCCGGGAGGACCTTGCCGAAAGGATACGGAACCGGTCGGCGGAGATGGGGGTGCGCCCCGGCAGGGTCGCAGTCCGACGGCAGAAGACCAGATGGGGGAGCTGCTCGTCGCTTGGAAACCTGAACTTCAACCTCCGGCTCGCGGCCCTCCCTGCGCACCTGCGGGACTATGTCGTCGTGCACGAACTCGCCCACCTGCACGAGCTGCGCCACTCCCCCGCCTTCTGGACCATCTGTGCCCGCCATTATCCCGACCCGAAGGCGGCCGAGGCGGAACTGAAACGATACTGGGTACTGATCGAACGCAGCGGGCCATGGCAGGTCATTGCCGGGGCTTGAGACCGGCGGGGAAGAATAAATGAAGACGGCACTGACAAAACTCTGGCAGTCGCGGCATGACCCGATACACCGCGGATGGCATTTCATTTATGCCCTCCTGCCCTTTGCCATCCTCACCGTCTACCTGATCATCCTCTATATCGCCTTCGAGCCGGGCCTCTTCTGGAAGTTCGGGGCACTCGGCCTTGCCTATCTTTTCCCGCCCGCGGGAAAGGAGTCGGTCATCCCGCTGATGGTGGTCGCCGGGATTCCCTGGTGGCTTGCCGCCTTCTCGATCGCGCTCTTCGACGTCCTTGGCGCCCTCTTTATCACATGGAACTTTCAGCTTGCCCTGCGCATCCCGCTGCTCGGCCCGTGGATCGAGAGGTTCATGGTCACCGGACGCCAGGAATTCGACCGCTACCCCACCCTCGAACACCTCTCCTCCATCGGTCTTGCCCTCTTTGTCATGGTACCGTTCGAGGGGTCGGGAGGGGTGGCGGCATCGGTCATCGGGCGGGTGCTGGGGATGAGCCCGATACGGGTCATTCTCAGCGTCGCCGTGGGATCAGCCCTCTCCTCGTCGATCATCGCCCTCTCGGCGGACTATATCATCACCCTCTTCGAGAACGGATTTGTCGCCGGGATGGCGGGTGTTGCCATCATCATCGTGGTCATACTAATACTGGCCCTCACCAGCAGGCGTATGAAGAAAAAAGAGATTGCCGCAACGGAAAATCCGCGGCGGCCCGGACCCTGACGGTCACTCGTACTTTCCGCGGGGCTTGTCCCAGCCGGTATACCCGCAATAGATACAGCATTCACCGCCGCATTTGGGGCAGAGCCGGGCGGGACGCCGGACTTCCACCTTTCCTGTCTTTCCGCAGTACAGACATCCTGCGCCATCACAGTGACGGCAGGTGACCACATCATACTCAACATCTTCTTCGACCATAACAAACACCTGTTATTCGTTCTGTCGGCACCGTGTCTCGAGGATACGCTCCATGATGCGGCGTGACCCCGCATACCCCGGACCGCTGTACGGACCGACACGCCTGACCTCGGCGTCTATGCCACGCCCCTTCAGGGCGGATACGAGCGCCTCCTCGGAGAAATGCTGGTTGAATCCGAGGGTGATCACATCAGGGTCGATCTCCTCAATCGGCCGGAACATATCCTCAAGATCTCCGAGACGGGCATGATCAACCGGTTTTAAGGCACGGACCATGCAGAGCCGCTGATCTTCGGGAAGAACCGGCGTCGGCTTATGCTTCACATTGACATCACGCGCCACGATGACATGCAGTTCGTCGCCGAGGTTCCGCGACTCCTCGAGATAATAGACATGTCCGGGGTGCAGGATATCAAAGGTTCCGGTTGCAATCACCCGTTTCATGGCACGACCTCCAGGCGGGCGGGCGTCCCGTCGGGATAGAAGCAGCGCCATGCATCCTCGGTATACGGGGGCCCGACGATGATGTGATACCGGCCGACCGACCCGAAGAACCGCAGGTCGGCATCCGACGGCATGAGGACACCATTCGGGTGTGAATGGGCGCTGCCTGCCACGTGCGTGTCCAGGGGCATCATATCGTGGGAAAAGGATGCACTGAACTCGTTCACCCGCGTCCCGGGGGCGAGGTCAAATTCTTCGATTATTCCCTCCTCTTCCCGGAGAATCGCAATGAATTCGTTCGGGTGCTGACTTTCCCCCAGCGCAAGAAGGGTCATAAGAAGATCTTTTCTGATGCCATGAACTGCCATTTATGTCATATATGTTGGCAGAGCGCCAAATTAAGGTTTCATCCCTATCCATCAGCCCCTTCCGGGGTGCATGCGGGGGTAACTTTTTTCCCGCAGCGGACATATCCTCTGCCGGAGATGATGTCATGAAATTCAGACGGCTCCTTGTGGCCTATGACGGCTCCGACTTCAGTCGGGCCGCACTCCAGACGGCACTCGACAATGCAGGATTCTGGGGATCGGAGATCTATGCCATCTATGTGGTCGACCCGGGCGCACTTACCCCGACGATCGTCGACCCCCAGATCGGGGTTGCCGACCCGAATACCCTCCGCCGTCTCGAAGTGATCGAGAAGGAAGGGGACGTGATACTTGGCGAAGCCGAGAAGATGGCACAGGATGCCGGGATGGAGCTGAAAGGGACCATGCTCATCGGTGACCCGAAGGACGAGATTCTCGACTACGCAAAGGAGATTGAGGCCGACCTGATCATCCTCGGCTCGGCGGGAAAAGGATGGACAAGGCGCTTTATTCTGGGGAGTGTCAGCTCTTCGGTCGTGGCAAACAGCCCGGTCTCGACACTGGTCATCCATAAACAGAAAAAGGAAGAATAATTTTACACCCCATTTTTACCGGCCGTAATAGTACGCACAACCGGAATGCCGGGGACCACAGGTGGTTGCCGGCGCTTCAGAAGGAACCGTCCTGTTCAAAACTCCGGTCGAACCGCAGGGACAGCTCCGCCTTGTAGAGCTCTTTGCCCAGATAGGCGGCATGGTCCAGGAGTGAGACGGATTCGTGATGCAGAAGGGCGTAAAAGACCTCATCCCACCGCTCGCCGGTATAGGCCGTCCCGTTATGCTCGGCAACGATCCTCCCTCCGGCGATCCCGATACGCACATTTCCGTACGGATCGTATTCGAGTGTCTCGGGAACCGGACCCGCCGGAACCTCCCGTTCATAGGGGATGGGCGGCTCGCGCCGCCGCCGTTTCTCCTTGATGCACATCAGGTCGAGTCCGAGATCCTTCGGATAGGGCCGGGTTCCCATCAGTGCCATCATCTCCGTCGCCCGGCGCATCTCCCGGACCGACCCGCGGGTCTTGTCCGAGTGCTCGCTGGTGAAGATCACCGCGGCACCCGCCTCATGCGCAAGGCCTGCCAGAAGGGCATTGACACCCACCGAATCCGCATCGATAAGTTCGGTCACATTCCCCGCACCGAAGAAGAGCGGGCATCCCACCGGTTCGAAACCCGCAAGCGAGGCGACGAGACCGGACCCCACAGGCTGGAGGAGCGGGTCGGCGATGACGGGCATGATCCCCGCCTCACGGGCGGCCCGTATATTCTCCTCAAGGGACGCGCCGCCGGGCACGACGACCGCGGCTATGCCCGCCTCACGGGCGGCCTCCCCCACCTCGGGAAGATTTTCCTCCTGCAGCGAGAGGATAAGGTCGGCACCCCCCTCGATGGCGGCCAGGATCAGGGCAGGGTCCTGGGTGTCGGCCGCGAGAGGAAGACCTATGTCACGGCAGGCCCCGAGGCAGCGGAGGACGTCCTCCGGCGTCGCATCGAACCCGAACCCGAGGTCGAGGATGTCGGCACCGGATGCGGCCATCCGGGACGCCTCTGCGGCGAGATCCTCCCGCCGGTGTGCGTCCATGATCTCCGCAAGAACCTTCATCCGCGAGCTCCCTCCGATCCTGCACCCGGCAATGGCATAGTCAAAGTCCGCCCCTGCCTCGCGGTCGGCAAGGGTTGCCTCCGCCTCCTTTCGCCGGATATCCCTGAGGAGTTCGTCGGCCGGCACCGTCCGGGAGAGCTCCACCGTCCCGAGGAGCGGCAGAATGAGGGGGAGATCCACGGCATGCCGGGGGCCGAGGTAGACCGGGATGCCCAGTTCCTCTTCGACCGCTGCAAAGGAGGCGGTGCACATCCCCGAAACAAGAATCAGGTCATAGGAACCGCCGCGGGCGATCTCTTTGAGATGGGCAGGGCGGAGAAATGCGGCGATATGGCCGGTGACGACGACATCGGCGTCATATCCACGGGCTGCCGATCGGACGACGGCCTCGGTCAGTTCCCCGGTTGGCAGGAGACAGCGCATACGCTTCAATTTAATTAAGAGGAATGATAAAAGGTATTGATCTGATGCTGCGTTGCGACCTCCATGTCCATACCAGTTTCTCCAAAGACGGGGAGAGCAGTGTCGAGGACTGCCTCCGTGCCGCCGAGGAGCGGGGACTCGACGCCATCGCCATCTGCGACCATGATACGATGGAGGGCGTCCGGTATGCACAGTCACTGGAATCCCCCGTCATGATCATCCCCGGAATCGAGGTTTCCACCCATGAGGGGCATATGATCGCGCTGGGCATAGGGGAACCCATCCCGGACGGTCTCCCGTTCGCAGAATCGGTGAAACAGGCCAGAAGGATGGGGGCCCTCGTCATCCTCCCGCATCCCTACCACAAGTGGCGCCACGGCGTCGCACTGAAGATCCGGGATGCACTGGAGATGGTCGATGCGGTGGAGTCGTTCAACAGCCGATATATCACGGGCTCGGCCAACAGGAAGGCGGATCGGACGGCACGGGAACTGGGAAAACCCCGGGTGGCGGGAAGTGATGCCCACAACGCCAGGTTCATCGGCTACGGGGAGACCCTCGTCGATGCGGAGAAGAATATCGATGCGGTGCTTGCCGCCATACGCGAGGGGCGCTGTCAGGTGAGGGGAAGGATGACACCCCTGCGGACATATACCCGTCAGTCGATGCGGGGGGCGAAACGACGAATAGCACGCAGGATACAGCACCGGTGAGGCTTGCCTTCCGGGTCGCCTATTTTGGCACGGATTTTTTCGGGTCCCAGGTCCAGCCCGGGCTGCGGACCATTGAAGGCGATATGGCGCAGGCATGCATCCGGCTCGGCCTCTTCGAGGACTGGCGGGAGGCGGGACTTGCCTTTGCCGGACGCACGGACCGGGGAGTGCATGCCAGGGGTCAGGTCTGCGCCTTCTCCACAACGCAGCCGACACGTGCGGTGGCCAAACTCAACGCGGTCCTCCCGCCGGACTGCTGGTGCACCGGATGGGCGGCGGTCGATGACGCCTTTCATCCCCGGTACCGTGCCAGGCGCCGGACCTATCGGTATTACCTGTACGATCCACTCCTCGACGAGGACCTCCTCCGGGAGGCCGCAGGGTGTTTTCCGGGGACGCACGACTTCTCCTGTTTTGCCCGTCTGGAGGGCAAAAATCCGGTCCGGACCATCCATACGACACGGATCATCCCCCTGGAGGACTTCCTCGTCTTTGAGATCGAGGGAGAGAGTTTTCTCTGGAACATGGTTCGCTGCATCGCATCGTCGCTGATTGCTGCGGGACGCGGTGAAATGAGCGCAGACGAGATAGGGCGCCTCCTTGCCACCGGAACCGGGAGACATCTGCCACCCGCACCTCCCGATGCACTCGTCCTCTGGGACATCGACTGCGGCACTGCATTTGCCCCGATGGCTCCCGGCAACCGCCGCGAGGATGCGCTCACCGAACAACGGCGCAGGTATGCGTCGTTAAAAAAAGTGACGGATTGTTTATCTATACCGCACGAACGAGGACATCCCTGGGAATGATCATCCCCGACATCCATCCGGGCATCGCCGGTTGGGATGTCCGTGCAACGATGAGGAAGTTGAGGCGATTGTCCACGAGGCCGCGATAGGTCACGGTCAGTGCATAATCGCTCTCCCGCAGTGCCATCCCGTACATCTTTACGGTCATATGCTTTGCCGGAAATTCCACGGTCTCCCCGAGGCCGAACGTGCGCCGGTCATTACCGATCTTCAGGGTAATCTGCTCACCGGACGTGACGGCAAGGACAGGGACGTTGCCGAAGTGGACCTCCTTTGAATCAGGCAGGTGAACGTCGTAGTTTGCGACGTATGGATAGGTGTCACCCCACGGGTTCTGGTTCCCGAATGCATCGAAGGTCAGGTATCCCACGGCCCCGATGACGACCACTGCCGCAAGCAGGAGGATAAGGAACTTCCCGAATCCGAACCTATTCCCTTTTGCCTTCTTTTTTTCCTCGGCACGGATCTCCTTCTCGATTTTTTTACGTTCGGCCGCCTTGCGTTCCTCTTCCTCCTTTACCTTCCGTTCCGCTTCGCGGCGCTCCGCCTCGGCCTTCTTCTCCTGCTCTACCTTCTCGAGCTCGCGGGCCTTCTTTTCCAGTTCCTCTTTCCGCTGCTCTTCTTCCCACTTCTTTCGCTCTTCTTCGACGATTTTCCGGCGCTCCTCTTCCGGGATGGGAGAGGCGGCACCACTGTCTCCTGCAGCAGGAGCGGTACCCGTATGCTCTTCATCTGACATATGCGTAATTTCCCCCTGAATTGAACAATAAATGAAAGCACGTCAGCCTATTTATGCATTCCCAGATATATTCGTGAAAAAATAGGATTTGTCAGACAATTTCCGCGTTGACGGGGTATGCCTCGACATTATCGGGAAGGATGACATCGACAGCCCACCCCGGCAACGGATCCGTGGTCATCACTGCCACATAGAAATCGTTCTGCTGGGTCTGCGGGATGTATCCCCTGAACTCCGCGATCACCTGATAATCGGTTTCGAGAAGGGTGATACCAAAGATACGGATGTTGACCCGCCTCGGATCGGAGAACGTGATCTGGTCGCCGACCTGCAGTTCGGTTCCGAGCCCTCCGGCGATGCTTACGATCACCTTCTCGCCCGTGCCCGAGACTGTCACGGGGATGTTTGCAAACTCCACCGGCGTTCCCTGCGGCATCCGGACATCATAGGTGCTGATGAACGGGAACGATTCGGCCGTTGAGGGCAGATTCATCGAAACGGAGAACGAGAGCAGTGCAGCGACAAGGACAATGACGAGAAGTCCGCCGACGACCATGGCATTCCGTTTCCATTTCCCGTGGCGCTCGTCCTTTCTCCTCTGTTCGTACTCCCGTTCGATCTCCTTTCGCTGGAGATCCTTCTCCTGTTTTGCGGCCTCCTCCTTCTCCTCCCATTCGCGGACGCTGTCGAGACGGCGCCGGATCTCTTCGTCTGCACTGGCATCCTCAAGGCGGCGCGTGAGGTCTTCGGCGACAACGCCCTTTTCACCGACATCCCATGAGGCGTCCATGCCTGCAGAAACATCCGCCATGACCTCTCCGGATGCAGCTGATGGCTCGGCCGCGGGCTGGGCATCGGCGGAAGGAGCGGAACGGCCCACCTCAGCAGGACCGCCAATGATGTCGTCAGGAGTGACGGCCGGTTTTGCCGCCCCTCCCGCCGCCGTTTCTGCAGGCGGAGGGGATGTGGCAGCCCCCCCTCCGCTGTCGGATTCTCCTTCCGTTCCGGCCGGCTCCTTATCTCCTGCAGCACCACGCAGCTGGTCCCTGACTTTCTCCCCCATGGACCTGGTATCTGCCGTTGCAGGAGTGCCGTGAGCATCTTCAGATTTCTCTGGCATTACGGGTACACTTCCTAATAGTAATCGACGATGCACGGATATTTAAGAATATTGAGTTTCGCATTCAGGGAATTATCCCTCATCCGCCGCCGGATGCCTCAGGAAACCCCACCGCCCGATACCCGAAAATTACGGCCATGTCTTTCCCCGAAACCCCGTCGCTGCTGAACCAATACGAAAAAATATACGGCTGATTCCCGATTTCGTGGCCGGAAGGCGCCTTTCGCCTGCATCGTTCCTTCGCATCAGCTCACCGAAATGGACACAGGGGAAAGGCTATACTGTTTCCTTACAAAAATTACCTGACATTCATCATTAATCATGAAAAATTATCTCTGTGGGTTTGAGTGAGTATGGCAATTCCAGACGAGGAGTATATCTTAAAGACGACATCGGCGTGCGCCGGGTGCCCGTCATCCCTGATCCTCCGCTACGTGACCAAGGCGGCGGGCCCGGATACGGTGCTGGTCATCCCGGCCTGCTGTACGAGCGTCATTCAGGGCGTCTATCCGACAACGGCAATGAATATCCCTGTCTACAACGTCGCCTTCGCCTCTGCCGCGGCCGTCGGGTCGGGGATGAGCGAGGCGTTTCGGGCAAGCGGAAGGAAGACGAATGTAATCTGCTACGCAGGTGACGGCGGAACGGTGGATATCGGCATCCAGGCACTCTCCGGTGCCCTTGAACGAGGCAACGATTTCCTGTATATCTGCTACGATAACGAGGCGTATTCCAACACCGGGATGCAGCGGTCGGGGGCAACCCCCCTTGCCGCCCGGACCACCACGACGCCTGCAGGGAAGACGGACCATAAGAAGGATCTGGACGCCATCGTTGCGGCCCACAACCCCGTCTATCAGGCGACCGCCTGCGCCGCCTACCCCATGGATCTCTACAACAAGGTGGTAAAGGCCCTCTCCATTCCGGGCCCGAAGTTCATGCACGTGCTTGCCCCCTGCCCGCCGGGCTGGCGCTTCCCCTCGGATGAGACCGTCGAAATGGGCAAACTCGCGGTCAAGTCCGGCATGTGGGTCCTCTGGGAACGCGACCACGGCAAACTCGCCATTACAGGCGCATCGAAGGCTGCGATGAAGAAACGCATCCCTGTTGCAGACTACCTCACCCGCCAGGGGAGATTCAAGGGCATCACCGACGACCAGATCACCGAGATACAGGCGATGGTGGATCGCACCATCGGCTGCCTGCAGAAGGAGGTGGAAAGCGAATGCTGACCATAGGAACAGGCAACAAGGCCGTCGCTCTTGCCGTCCGTGACGCAAAACCGGTCGTCGTCGCGGCATACCCAATCACCCCCCAGACCGAGATCGTCGAGGAGATCGCAAACTACGTCGCCGACGGGTCGATGGACGCCCGCTATATCCCCGTGGAGTCCGAGCACTCCTCGATGGCCGCCTGTATCGGAGCCGCCGCAACGGGTGTGCGGACCTTTACGGCAACGAGCTCCCACGGGCTCGTCTATATGTGCGAGATGCTCCACATGACGGCAGGCGCACGCCTCCCGATCGTCATGGCAAACGCAAACCGGGCCCTTGGTCCCGGCTGGAACATCGGCGCAGAACACTCGGATTCCCTCTCCATGCGGGACACCGGGTGGCTCCAGTGCTACGCCGGCACCGCCCAGGAGGCCTACGATGCGACCTTCATGGCATTCCGGATTGCTGAGCATGCAAATGTCCTCCTCCCGGTCATGATCAACCTCGACGGGTTCCTCCTCACCCACATCACCCAACCCTTTGACACCGTCGACCCCGAAGGATTCCTTCCTCCGACGAGCACACCCCACGCCATCGATATAGAAAACCCAGGCGGCTACGGGACGCTCACCACCGGCAGCGAACACTTCAAGTTCCGCTGGGACATCGAGCGGGGCATGCGGGACTCCGTTGCGGTCATAAAAGAGGTCGAAGAGGCCTTTGCCGCGAAGTACGGTCGCCGCTACGATATGGTCGAGGAGTACCGCTGCGAGGATGCGGAGGTCGTCATCATCGCGATGGGTACCCTCGGAAAAGAGATGGAGGTCGCCGTCGATATGCTCCGTAACGAAGGAGTCCGTGCAGGCTCGATGCGGGTCCGCTGGTTCCGTCCCTTCCCGGTAATCGACCTTGCCGACAAGGAGGTCGTCGTCATCGACCGCGACTACTCCTTCGGATACGGCGGCATTCTCGCAAACGAGCTTCGGGCAAAATGCGGGTGCAGACCGTTCTCCGTCATCGCCGGCCTCGGCGGCCAGGACGTGACCTACAAGGACATCGCCTCCTTCGTCCGCATGAGAGAAGAAGACGGCGAGTACTGGTTCGGAGTTGATGCCTGATGTATGAAATACGGCTTCACTCCCGGGGTGGACAGGGCGGGGTGACCGCGGCAAAGGTCCTTGCCTACGCGGCCTTCCTGGACGGAAAATACGCGACCGCCACCCCCCTCTACGGCGCCGAACGCCGTGGGGCGCCGGTCGTCTCCTTCATCCGGGTGGACGACACCCCCATCCGGGTCTATTCGCAGATTCGGACACCGGACCTCGTCATCGTCCTCGATGCGTCGATCATGGACCTCGTCGATGTGACGGCGGGCCTCAGGGAAGACGGCGTTGTGCTCGTCAACTCCCCGCACCCGGTGGAGATCGAAGGGCATACGACCTACACGGTGGACCTCACCTCGATTGCCCTCTCCCTGAAGATGGTCCTTGCGGGCAACCCGATTCTCAACACGCCGCTCATCGGAGCGATTGCGAAGATGGGCATCATCTCCCGTGAATCGGCACAGAAGGCCATCGCAGATACATTCCCTGACGAACGCAATGTAGAGGCCGCACTGAAGGCCTATGAGGAGCTGAAGATATGAGCGCAAAACTTGCCATTTCACGCCCGGCACAGGGCGCCGCAGGAAAGACCGGTACCTGGCGGACATTCCGTCCGGTGGTCGACAGGGAGGCATGCAACGAGTGTGGTCTCTGCCGCCAGTACTGCCCGGACGGGACGATCGACGAAAACCTCGAGATCGACCTCGACTACTGCAAGGGCTGCGGCATCTGCGCAAAGGAATGCCCGAAGAAGGCCATCACCATGGTCAGGGAAGAGGACTAAAAGCGTCCTTTCCTCCCACTCAATTTCCCACATCACCTTTTTTCCCCTCATCCCTCATGTGCCGATAATCCGGGTAACATTTAAAAATAGTGACGGGTATTCTCCCTCTTTATTATGAATACCCAATGGATGGGATTTCTGACGCTACACCTGTCCGGGACATCCCGGACAATATCCTCGAAGAAGTGGCCGATTCTGTTGCTGATTGCAGGGCTCCTCATGGTGGCAGGCCCCGCAGCCGCACAGGACGACGCAACCATACTGCCTGTGACTCAGACACCGGAAGCGACCGTTCTCCCAATAACTCCGACGCCCGAGCCGACCAATCTTCCCGGCATACCGGGCTCGGGCACGTCGTACTACGACATCTACACCAATATCAACGGGGCATCGATCTCGTTTGACGGGGAGTACAAAGGGGTGACCAGCGGGGGCCTTCTGACGGTTCCCGTCGCAACGACAGGGACACCGTACTCAACGGTGACTGCCGAAAAGAGCGGCTACCAGTCCGCATCCACGTCGCTTCCGCCGGTACCTGCGGATGGACAACATACCTCGGTCTACCTCACCCTCAACCCCGTACAACCGACAACCGGTGAGATTGATGTGACCTCTTCCCCATCCGGAGCGAGTGTCTACGTGGATGGCGTCTATTACGGGGCGACCCCGCAGCTCTGTTCAGGCCTTCCCCCCGGCAGCCACACGCTCGAAGTGATCAAATCCGGCTACGATACATGGAAGCAGACCATCTCTGTCGTTGCAGGGCAGACGACGCATATCCATGCCTCTCTTACGGCCTCACAGCAGTATGGATCGCTGTATGTCAGCTCGAATCCGCAGGGAGCGAACATCTATCTGAACGGCAAATACCAGGGACAGACGCCGCGGACCATCGGCAGCCTCATACCCGCCTCCTACACCCTTGAACTGACGAAATCCGGCTACTATGACTGGACGAAGTCCGCTGTCCGCATCTATGCCAACCAGGAGACGACCGTCTCGAAATCACTTGAGAAGATCGCCGTCCCGACCACCGGCACCCTGAGTGTGACATCGAACCCCTCCTATGCAGCAATAACGGTCGACGGGGTGGCATACGGCGTCACCGACCCGGCCTATCCCCTGATCATCAACGGGATTTCCGCCGGGAGGCACACGGTCCGGGCGGAACTTGAAGGGTACAATGATGATACGACCTCCGTCTCCGTCATCGCCGGGGCATCCACCACGGTCTCCTTCTCCCTCACACCGGTAGCACCCGGGACCGGCACCGCATCAGTGCAGGTCGCATCCGACCCGCAGGGAGCACAGGTCTACATCGACAATCTCTATAAGGGCGCAACGCCGGTCACCGTGGAGAACCTTGCACCCGGCGAGCACACCCTCAGACTCGCCCTGGCAGGCTACGAAGACTACACCACCTCGGGAACACTCTCCGCCGGAGAGACCGCAAGCCTCACCATCGGGCTCACCCCCGCCCCACCGGCACAGGAGACACCCGCGGGCACCTGTGTTGTCCCTGCCGGTCTTCTGGCACTTGCATGTTTTGCACTTCGGGGCAGAAAGAGAAGAGAGTAGAAGAGAGAACAATATTTTTTTTATTCTTCAATCGGGCACTGCCCGACGTACTCCATGTCGAATTTGTAGAAGTGCGTGTACCCGCAGTTGTTGCAGCGCGTACTGAAGTTGTTGCACCCGATGATAATCTCATGCGGCCCGGTTACCTTGCAGTTCTTGCAGGTCGCCCCCGTCTCGAGCTGCCAGATCTCATAGCAGCTGATCGGCGGTTCGAACTGCCCCGGCTCTGCCACTTCCTCATATTTTGGAATAAAAATCCGGGTTGCCGAACAGTTGGAACAGACCACTTCCGCCTTCGGCGAGACGGCCTTGATCACCTGATCGACATCCTGGCCGCAGTTGTAGCAGACTGCCCGGTGCTTCATAAAAACGAACTTCTCACCCATAATGGTCTATACATCCTTGTATGGCATAAATGTGCGGTCACGGAGGTGAACGGCAGACGTTCCCCCCGAGAGACACTCTCCGGCCGGAAGAACCACGTGGATCATGGCGGCCAAACAGCCTTCCGGTAGATGAGATGCAGCTCCTGCGCCAGTTCCCTGCAGCAGAGATCGGAGCGGACCCTGAGGCGGATCGATGCCATCTGTTCGCCGCTGTCGAGGGTGTCGTCCATTCGTGCAGTCTTCTCATCCACGATCCGCCCAACCGTTTCCATAAGGCCGGGACTCTCCCATATTCTCTCAAATGTCTCCATGATCCTTCGCGGCGACGGCCAGCCTTCGGGACCGGGCTGCATGGAATAGACAACCGTTTTCCCGACGACACGAACCTCCTTCAGGGAAAAGTACGACGCCTCCATGAGATCCCGTGCGGTGAATGAGGCCTCCGACGGATGGTTATGGGTCATGATCTGCCCGGCAATCGCTTTCTGCCGGCTGTCGGGTATGATGGTGCGACATCCCTCCCGAGGCACGCAGGTTCCCTCCAGCCTGAGAAGAAGGACACCGTCCGGGGTGAAAAATCCGGTAATCTCATCATCGGTGAGATTGCGGATCTCCTCTTCAAACCGGAGAATATCCGGGTGTACGGCAAAAACCGGAGATGATGTCATGTCCTGCCACCTTCCTCTTTCCTTCTTCGTAACGCCTGCCGGACCATGAAATTTCGCATATTGGGTATTACCGGTCCCATATTGCCGGACGCATTCCCTGCATCCGGCACGGGCATGAAATAGAAAACGCAGGAGATACGGAACGCCGTGATTTCCCCAAAACGACATCCCTCTCCTTTGAGCCGAAAACAATCGACCCGTCTTCACTCCTTAGCACAGGAGTGCACATGTGGGTGTTGCAGTTATCTGCCGCAGCAGAGTTTGGTAGCGCGTTCGATGCACCGGTCGCCTTCTTTGGCATCCCCTCTTCCCTTCAGGATCTGCCCTTTGTGGAACCAGGCTTCTGCATTGTATGGATCTACCTGAATGGCACGTTCGTAGGACTCCAGTGCTTCATTCTCGCGATTCATGAAATGGAAGCAGTTGCCCTTCTCACAGTGTGCAACGGAGAAACCCGGCGCAAGCGACACGGCCTCATCGAGGAGCGCAAGCGCTCCGTCGAAGTCCTCGCCATCGGCCTTCTGACGAGCCCTCTGATACAGATACTCGGCTTCTGCCAGTATCATGATTCGATCCTTTACCTTCATGATCCTCTTCCCCTGACAACCTCCTCCGAAATGCTTCGGATTGTATGAAGGATCACAATGAATGACGATAAAAATTTGCGCTGTGGCGTTGCATGGCAAAGAACAATATGCGATAGAAGAGCGACATTTTCCGTAATTAATCCCAACATTCCAATATTTATTTTCGTGACCCGATACACCGGCTCTCCCCCCGTGGCATTATTCTCTCACATCCTGCGAAAGAGAAGGAGGGATGTTCGACGAGGCATGACATATCGAACATTCATGCATCCCTCCCACCACGTGAAGCGGCGACAGTTATTTACCGGTTGATGACAAGTAGCACCTCTTTGGAGGTACCATGGTATCATTCAAGTGCAAGGATATCGGACTCGATTGCCCCTTTGAAGCAGAAGCGGATAATGTGCACGATCTCGAAAACAAGATCGCCCAACACGCCCGCGAAGTGCACAAAAAGGAGCACCTCTCGCAGGACGAGTGGATAGAGATCAAAAAACAGATGAAATGAGGATTTCCCCATTCCAACACACGACTTTTTTTTTCGCCGCCCCGGCAATAGAAGAACTAGACCCATGATCTACATAGGCAAGAGGAATTTCCTCCCTCGCAGATCATGAGCCATCCCCACCGAACCCATGCAAAACAATCGCACCTCACCTGATTCAGGGACACGGCACGATATGCCACGGAGAGTCAGTGAATTAAAAAAAATGTTGTCGATATTCCCACTCAGGATTCACGTCGCCGTAAGAGGATAAATGCGGCACCGCCAATCCCCGTTGCCGCACCAAAGGTGCAGAGGGGGGTTGTCGTCGGTACAGGTGTGGCGGATGAACCCGGAGGAACAGGATCTTCCCCTGCCGATGAGGCAGGCAAGGATGCATCTACCGGTCCGGGACTGGCCAGGGGGGCGTCGGCGTTATCGGCGGGTTCTCCTGATGTCCCATCGATGAGAATCGCCACGGTTTCGTCTGCGGCAGAGGCCACACCGCTCCCGTTCACCGTCGGCGTCGGGATGGCACGGGTCACCGGCGGGTAATCGGGACCGCTGTCGCCATCCTCGGCCTCGTTGATGTACAGGTAGTCCGACTTCGTCGTCTGGTTCTGCCCGTTCTCGTCGGTCACGGTGAGGGTGACGCTGTAATGCGCCGGGAACGGCCCCACGGGCGCCCAGGACGGGTTCTGCTCGGTCGCATCCACGGTCCTGTCGCTGGTGAAGTCCCACGCCCAGGCGGAGATGTTCGAACCGGTCGACAAATCGGTAAACTGTATTGTCACCGGCATTCTGCCGCTCGTCGGGGAGGCGGTGAAATCCGCGATCGGAAGGGGTGGGGAAAGTACGAGTGCCGTTGTCGTGGTATTCGTCTGTGCCGGCACCTGGGAGTCGGTCACCGTCAGCTTCACGAGGTAGGTCCCCTCGGTTGCATACAGGTGATCAGGGGGCGCCTGTCCGGTGAAGTTCGTTCCGTCGCCGAACTCCCAGTACCATGAGGCTATGGCAAATCCGCCGTTTGCCGCCGATGCGTCGGTGACGTTTACGAGCACCGGGACATTGCCCGCCGGCGGAGTGAGGGCGGCAGAAAACGCGGCCACCGGCGCCGGAGCGAGAACGGTGATGAAATTCGTCTTTGTGGTGGTGTTGGAAACCGACTCTATATTGGCAATGGTGAGGGAGACATCATACCTGCCGGGAAGGAGATAGGTATGAACGGGTGCCTCCACATTGAAGAGATATCCCGGTCCGTCGCCAAACTCCCATGTGGGATTCTTCAGCCCATACCCGGAAGAGGTGTTGGTGAATTGCACGGTGAGCGGCATTTCACCGACGGTCACATTCGCATTGAAATCAGGAACCGGTTTCGGGGGGGAAGTATAATAGGCGGTAATGTTGGGCGGGAACGGTGCGACGGAGGTATTGAATGCTGCCGCCGCCATGGTAACTGTACAGTTCACATCGTCGATATCCTGAACAACGAGCGTCGATGAGTCATTCCAGTACCGCACGGTGATGTTGCCCACGATTGGGGGAAGAGCAGCAAATCCATGGAAGGAGAGGTTCACCGGAGCGGGGATATTCGTTCCATTGAGCCTGTATACCGCCTGCTGAGGGTAGATATTATTGATCGTCCGCTGGTAATCGCAGATGACCGGCACACCGTCTTTCTTTTCCAGCCACATACCCGGATCAGCCGGGACTGCCGCCACGTCGATGCTCGCGTTATAGGTGGTCCAGCCATACGGATCCGTCCCTACCACAAAATATTCCTGAGAATCATTGTTCGTCCCGATATTCGAGGTAAACCTCAGTTCCCAGTCTCCTGCGGCCGCAATGCCGACACAGAGGCACAGGACCAGTACGATGCATCCTCCCTTTTGCACCACATTCTCCTCCCGGATATTTTCAGACACCCGATTGTACCTTTTATTTTCCGATAAATGCTTTGGAACAATATAAAATTCAATATTTATCCAATAAATCTTCAAATACAGAAAATATCATTATAATAAGGTTTCATTTCTGATCACGAGAGCCCCTATGCAGGAAAAGGAGCGCCACCCGGCACAAAATCGACTCAGGACCCTGCGCTCTTCCACCGATGACCTGCAATAACAATCGGTTGCCCGGACCCGTGAGAGCAGAAGTGAGAATATTTCCATAGTGGTGCGACAGTGATGCAGGGTTCGGGAATTGGGGGCAAGAACCTCTGCCCCGTCACCGCAAACACATCGGAACGCTCATTTAATAACCACCTGTGGACCGGGCGATGTTCCTGAAGGGGGAGGGCACCTGTAAAAAGAACCTGAAAGAGAAAACGGTTATCTTCAGGAAAAGTGGGCATTCACACATATCCCACCCTGAGAAGAAGTGAGACCAGCTGAAATATCGCATACATGAAGACGCACAGGGTAATCACCAGAATACCCAGTTGTATCCTTGTCGAATCCCACCGTGTGTATATGCCGCAGAAGAACATGACGATGGCAAAGAGGACCGTGTTCGATATGTATGAGTCACCGTTCTGGTTTGCATCTTTTCCCCGGTTAAAGGCTGCCGTTGCATTCTCTTCGAGCAGAATGCTCTCCTTGTATTCGGATAAGGTATATTCCGGAAGGGAGAACGGCGTCCCGGGAGGAATCGGGTTTTTTGGATCGTCACCCCCAATGGCAATCCACGCCTCGAATGACGGTCGGAACTCGTCCCTGAATCGTTCTTCGATAAAATCCGCCCGGACCTGATCGCCCTCGCTTATCGCATGCACCCAGTCCAGATACAGCTGTACATCAATAATCACAAGGGAATTGCCCATCGTCGTGGCCCTGATCGATTCCGTGCGATACTTGGCCGATTCCCCGAAATCGACAGCCTGAATCCCATTCCAGCGTGTCGCCTGGTACACGCAGAACGCGGTCGAAAGTGTGGCAATCAGCAGAAGAACAGCAAAAATGAGATCTATCTTGCGAATCTCCTTTTTCGGAATTTTCAACCTGTCCTGAGAAATCATGGCGAACCCTCAGCGTCATATGAAATACCCTGGTTGACGATAAATGATGCGGTCGCAACGAGGAAGGATTGCACGCTTCCGGGAGATGGTGAATGGCACCGGCCGTGGCCTTCATGGTGCACTGACGTGCTACCAGCCGGACCCCGTCTGTTCCCGGGAATATGCCCGGATCGACATTCCGGATGCACGGAGTCCGGTACAGGGGATAACTCTTCCCGGAACGGCGATTGAAATATCAAACGCGGAAATCTCACCTATTCCGAATTATGGAACGACAATGGCTTCACCGTCTTCGGATGTAGACCCAGATGAATCGATCACGCGAAACGGAGACCGAATGGACAGTTGAAACTGGATCCGATTTGATGGATTCGGGTCGTTTTTGCAAGATCGTCTGCTGAAATACCAGGATGTTTGGGCTCAGAAATTATTTTCCCTGAATGAAAGAGTGGAAATATCGATACACCCCAGTGACGGGATCGTTCGGATGATCTCATCCGGGTATTTGTTGGATTTCGTCCAGTGGCGATACGGGGCAATCCCAAAATTAAAAAAAAGGTTATGGAGAGGTGGCAGACCTACATCATGCCGGGCATGCCGCCCATTCCGCCGCCCATGGCTGCCATCTCCTCAGGTGACGGCATGTCGCCGCCGCCCATCTTGGAGGCTGCGATGACATCGTCGATACGGAGGATCATGACGGCTGCTTCTGCTGCCGAGGCGATTGCCTGGGTCTTGACACGCATCGGCTCGATGACGCCTGCTGCGAGCATGTCCCGGGGCTTTGCCTCGAAGACATCGAGACCTGCGGTCTTGTGGCCTGCCTCGTGCTCGGAGCGGAGCTCGACGAGCATGTCAATGGGGTCGAGACCGGCGTTCTCCGCAAGGGTGCGGGGGATGATCTCGAGCGCTGCTGCAAATGCCTCGATGGCGAGCTGTGCACGGCCGCCGACGGTTGCTGCGTATTCACGCAGGCGCAGGGAGAGCTCGACCTCAGGTGAACCGCCGCCTGCGACGAACTTGTGGTCCTCAACGGCAACGGAGACGACACGCAGAGCGTCTTCGAGGGCACGGTCGAGTTCATCGACGACGTGCTCGGTACCGCCGCGGACAATGAGGGTGACCGCCTTCGGGTTGGTGCACTCGGTCACGAAGATCATCTCTTCGCCGGAGACCTTCTTCTCCTCGACACGGCCTGCGGTGCCGAGCTCGGACTCCTCGATTGCATCGATGGAGGAGACCACTGCTGCACCGGTTGCACGGGAGAGCTTGGTCATGTCGGACTTCTTCACACGGCGGATCGCAAGGACGCCCGCCTTTGCAAGGTAGTGCTGTGCGATGTCGTCGATACCCTTCTGGCAGACGAGGACATTTGCACCGGACTTGACGACCTTGTCGACGATGCCCTTGATCATCTTCTCTTCCTCATCGAGGAACATCTGAAGCTGGTCCGGGCTGGTGATGGAGATCTCCGCATCCACTTCGGTCTTCTTGAACTCGACCGGTGCGTTGAGGAGGAGGATCTTTGCGTCCTGAACGAGCTTGGGCATGCCGGGGTGGACACGCTCCTTGTCGATGACGATGCCTTCGATGATCTCGGAGTCCTCGATGGTGCCACCGACCTTCTTCTCGATCTTGATGTAGTCGGTGTCGACGCTGCCGTCCTCATCTGCGACGAGGGTGACTGCACGAACGACGAGGTCGCAAAGCTTGTCCTTTGCTGCTTCTGCACCCTTGCCGGTCATTGCAGTGTCGGCGATCTTGCGGAGCATCTCGATGTCATCGGATTTGACTTCGATGGCGATGTCTTTGATGAGCTCCTGCGCCTTGTCTGCGGCGAGGCGGTACCCGTGTGCGATGACGGTCGGGTGCACGTCCTGCTCGAGAAGTTCCTCGGAGCGCTTGAGAAGCTCTCCGGCAACGACCACAGCGGTGGTGGTGCCGTCGCCGACCTCGTCGTCCTGGGTCTTTGCGACTTCGACCATCATCTTTGCTGCCGGGTGCTCGATGTCCATCTCCTTGAGGATGGTCACGCCATCGTTCGTGATGACAACATCACCGATGGTGTCGACGAGCATCTTGTCCATTCCTTTCGGACCAAGGGTGGTCCGTACTGCACTTGCAACGGCCTTTGCTGCTGCGATGTTCGAGCCCTGAGCATCGCGACCGCGGGTTCTCTGGCTACCTTCCTTTAAAATGAAGATAGGCTGTCCACCAAGATTTGCTGCCATAATAGTCACCAATTGTGTTGATAAAATAGGTTTGTGGTTCTATATAAATATTGTTAATCGTCGATCAAATTAATGAGGTCTGATCCAGATTCAAGGCCTGATAAATGCTTTTCTCCGATAACAAGCGTTTTTCCAACCTTCTTTCTCTTATTGTAGTCTTTAATGACGCATATTGCCCGAGAATTCGTTATATCGGAGATATTTCCGATCAGTTCAGCGCGACGCATCACCTTCTGGGCAGGGCCGTACCCGGTCAGGATCGTCTCTTCCTCATATACCGCGAGTGCCTCGAAGGGTGCCCGCCGGATGCCGTGCAGCTCCATCCCCATCCGCTCGAGATCGGCGGGTGCATTCTGTGGGGAGACGTCCTCATGATGATGGGCAAGCTGGTGTTGCTTTTCCAAAAGTTCGATCGCCTCCACGAGTGCCGCATCGAAGATCTCCTCCAGCCGGATGGCGATCTCAAGCGTTGTCCCCATACCACTCTCGTACTTCGAGATCGTCCGCCGTGACACGCCCAGCGCACCGGCGAGGTCGCCAAGAGACATCTGGCGTTCCTCACGAAGGTCCCGGAGAAGGGAACCGTTGATATTGACATAAAGACCCCCCGGCTGGGCATAGACGAGAGGGGGTGCATCCTCCACCAGATAATCATAAAGGGTCATCACGTTCGTTGCAACGATCCCGTACCGCAGGTAGACGGCCCCCCGTTCCAGTTCGGAGTCACGGGCCTTCTCACCGATGATCATCGGCACCCCCTTGATATAGCGGGAGATGAGAGCGAGGTCGCGGGCGTTCTCCTCGCTCACGCTATCGATATGGGGTGCCACCTTGATGACCAGAACTGTCGAACCCCGGGCGCCGATGATGTCGAAACTTCTCGGCCGCATACCACAGCGTTCGGACACCTTAAAATCCGCCATCAGAAGAATACTTGTCAGTGTCTGAAGCAACCGTTCCTGTATCATCGGTCTGTATGTTTGATATAGCTGCGATACCCTTATAAATGGTATCATTCATGCGAATTGCAATCGATGATACGGATTCCCCCGAGGGGATGTGCACGACCTACCTGGGCGCCGTCCTTCGCCGGCGTCTTGAAGCGGCGGGATGCAGAATTCATGACCGCCTTCTTGTCCGGCTCAACCCGAACGTGAAGTGGAAGACCCGCGGCAATGCAGCCATCTGCATCGAGGCGGAGGGCATTGCGCCGGAAAAGGCTTTTGTCATCGCCTGTGATGCCATCGATGAATTCGCCGACCTTGGGGCCGAAAATACCCATCCGGGACTTGTCGTCGCCTCCACCCCCCTGCCGCCGGATTTTTACGAGAAGGCAGTGAAGGGGTTCTGCACCATTGAAGAGGCCGAAGGCGTCCTGAGAGAGCACCGGGCACTCTACCGCGGCTGGAAACTGGGCCGCGGGCTTATCGGTGCCACCGCCGCCGCGAGTGCCGACTTCCCCGACTGGACATATGAGCTGCTGACCTACCGTGACCCCGCCGAACGTGACGAACGGCAGGTCGACCGGGAGAGCCTCTTTACAGCGGAGGCGGAGACCTTCCCCCACACATGGGACACCGTGGACGAGGCAAACGACTGCATTGTCTGCTTCCCCCACACTCCCGACCCCGTCCTCTTCGGTATCCGGGGCGAGTCGCCCGAGTGGGTCTGCCGGGCCAGGTCCTATGTCATATCCGAAGAGCCGGTGATGGAAGAGACGTACCGGACCAACCAGGGAACGGATGCCCACCTCATCGAAGCCGCCAGCCTTGCGGATGTCGAGGATGGCCTCTCATACCGCGTCGCGGGAACCGTCGCCACAACGCCTGCGACCGGACAGGGAGGACATGTCACCTTCGAACTGGAGGAGGGGGCGGTCCGTGTCGACTGCATGGCGTACGAGCCGACGAAAGGCTTCCGGGATGTCGTTCGCTCCCTCGCCCCCGGCGATACGGTCCTTGTGACGGGGAGCTACAAGAACGGGAGCATCAACATGGAAAAGATCCGTGTCATAACCTGTCCTCCCGTCGTCACCACCCGGCCGCCCATCTGCCCGGAATGCGGCCGCCGGATGAAGAGCGACGGGAAAGGCAAGGGCTGGAAGTGCCGCCGGTGCAGGACGCACACGAACACGCCCGAGACGGTGACGACCAAACGCACGATAACACCCGGCTGGTACGAAGTGCCGCCGTCCGCCCGCCGCCATCTTGCACGGCCGCTCTGCCGGGACCTGGATCCAGGCTCACGATAAGTGTTATATATAATATTGCCAAATGCGCATCACCAGCCTGGAAAGGGGCGGTGATGTATGAAGAATGGGACATTTTTGGGGATATTGGTCATCCTCTGCGCCGTCTGGTGCGCAGGATGCACGGATTACGGGGGGCCTGCGGAACCGGCGCCGACGACAGGGCCGGTCGGGTACACCGACATTACGGCACAGGAAGCAAACGCCATGGTCTATCGGGCGCCGACGCTGGTGGTCGACGTCTCGCCCATCTGGGGCCGGGGCCACCTCCCGGGGGCGGTCAACATGCCGCTTGCCACCCTTGATGATGAGATCCAGTATCTCTCGAGGGATCGCGAGTACTTGATCTACTGTCACACGGACGCCGCAAGCATCGAAGGGGCTCAGACATTTGCCGAAAACGGATTCTCCCCGGTCTATCGACTTGAAGGGAACTACCGGGCATGGACCGATGCCGGGTATCCCGTCGAGATGCCGGATTACACCAACGTGAGTGCGGAAGCACTGAACACCGCGATGACCGAACTTCCCTATCTTGTCGTCGTGGACGTATCAACGGTGTACCTCGAGGGGCATATCCCGGGGGCAAAAAACATCCAGCTCCAGAATCTTGACGAAACACTCCCAACCCTTGACAAGGCAGGAGAGTATGCGATTTACTGCCACACGGACGCGGTGAGTGTCCAGGGGGCAGAGATGTTCGTCGATGCAGGATTCAACCCGGTATGGCGCCTTGACGGCAATTATCAGGCATGGGTCGATGCAGGATACCCGGTCGAGGTCGGCCTCGATGTGACATCCTGAAATTTCCTTTTTTTCCGGACTCCTTCACAGCAGGGATCGGCCGCCGTAATGTGATTTATTGTTCATTGGCACCTACCAGTATACCACTACTGGGAGTATCATGGAGCACGAATGCGGAACACCGGTCGAGCAGGCACGGGTGCGTGCCGGCATGACGGTCAACGAACTGGTCGGAGAGATGGGAAAGTCGGGAGCCTACAATGCTGGCTCCCTCTTCAAGGCAGCGGATATTCTGGAGGAGATGCTTACGGACGACGCGACGGTGAAGTTCTTCGGTCTTGCCGGAGCGATGGTCCCCGGCGGCATGGGCGGCATCGTGGAGGACCTCATCCGGGACGGGTACATCGACATCCTCGTCTCGACGGGGGCAAATCTCACCCATGACGTCATCGAGGCGATCGGCTGTAGGCACTATCACGGAAGCGAGGTCTGTGATGACGTTGAACTCTACGAAGAAGAGATAAACCGTATCTACGATGTCTACCTCCCTTCGGAGGCGTTCATCTCCTTTGAGGAGTTCATGCAGGAGACCTTCGGGCAGATCGAGGACGGCACGACCGTATCCATTGCAGACATGTGCCGTCATATCGGCGAACGCCTCGACCATGGCATCCTTGCAGCAGCAGCGGCGGCGGACATTCCGGTCTACTGCCCGGCCCTGCAGGACTCCATGATAGGCCTGCAGTACTGGCTCTTCAATCAGACCCACAAGGTGACCGTCGATGCATTCGGAGACATGAACCGGATGCTTGATACCTGCTTCACCGCAGAGCGTGCAGGAGCGCTTCTGGTCGGAGGCGGCGTCCCCAAGAACTACATCTTCCAGAGCATGCTGATGACCCCGAAGGGATTCGAATACGCGGTGCAACTGACCGGGGACCGCCCGGACCTGGGCGGCCTCTCCGGTGCCACCCTTGATGAGGCAAAATCATGGGGCAAGGTGACCGGCAAGGCAGGGGCCCAGACCGTCTACGGCGATGCGACGATCACTCTGCCGCTACTCATTGCGGCCGTACGGGAGAGGATCGGCCGATGACGGGAATCATCCTCGCCCTCGACGTGCTCTCGACAGAGGAGGCGCATCGGGTCGTGGGCGCCGCAGCACCGCACGTCGATGCGGTGAAGATCGGCTATCCCCTCGTCCTTGCGGCAGGCCTCGGCATCGCAGGCGAGCTTGCAACGTACGGCCTTCCCATCATCGCCGACTTCAAGGTCGCTGATATTCCCAACACCAACCGCCTCATCGCAGAACAGGTCTTTGCGGCCGGATGCGGCGGCATCATCTGCCAGGGGTTCTGCGGAAGCGACTCCGTTTGTGCATGCGTCGACGCCGCCGACGATGCGGACGGAGAATGTTATGTGGTCTGCGAGATGAGTCATCCCGGTGCACTCGAATTCCTGAGCGGAGAGAATGCCGAAGCACTCGCCCGCATGGCAGTCGCGGCAGGCGCTCACGGCATCATCGCTCCTGCGACCCGCCCCGACCGGGTCAAGGTACTGCGCGGCATCGTCGGGGAGAAGAAGATCCTCTCCCCCGGCGTCGGTGCGCAGGGCGGTGACCCCCATGCCGTCGCCCCCCTCATCGACGGCATGATTGTCGGGCGTTCCATCTACACCTCGGACGACCCGGCGGGCGCGGCCGCCGCCTATGCAGAATTTCGCCGATGATGAGTGACCCGGACTGATGCTCCAATGGGCATATGATGAGCCCTATGAGTCACCTGAGGCCACCCTTTTTGTTGCTGAACCGCGATGAGCATCCCGCCGCGTGACAAACCCCGCCTGAATAGCAGGCGGATTCAATATATAATATATGGCAGATGAATCCGCCCGGGCCCACAATCACTGAACGGATACATGTGTGCACCCAAAAGCTTATCCTTGCAATTACTGATGGAATATCCATGAACTGGTCTGAGGAACAGAAGAAACTGGCAAAAAAATATGGATCACTTGAGGATATTCCGGTCGAAGAGCGCCGGTATAAGTGTTTTACCTGCCACCACATCGTCGATGAAAAGCCATGCCCCAACTGCGGTGAGGTCCACCTGCAGATCATGTGCCCCCTCGATCACTGCCACTGTTCCCATACGATCATCGAGACCATCGAATACTGCCCCCTCTGCGGTCAGCCCGTCTGTCCCGAGTGTGGATCACACGATGTGTCACAGGTATCGCGTGTCACCGGGTATCTTGCAGATGTAGCCGGCTGGAACCAGGGCAAACAGCAGGAACTAAAGGACCGGGCCCACTACAACGTAGCCTGACCATCCTATTCTTTTTCGGCAAAAACCGTTCAGGTTTTCTCATACGACTTCTAATCACTAATTATGCGGTATTTCCTCCGGGGAGAGACCCTCTTTCTGCGTGGAACATTCCATGCGGCAAGCACAGGGATCGGAGGGGGCATCAGGGATGTTTCCACCATCTGCAACTCCACGGTTAACAAAGACTTCAACGACGAGGATCCTCTCGCCTATATCCACGGCATTGCGCGATCGCAGGGATATGGGGAGGATATCTTCGGCCTCCTGACGGCGGTCGGGATGCGTACTCTCTGCGCCCTCACTTATGACTATGTCACGGTGTTCATCACGGCAGGGGTGACCAACAGAAACCCACAGGGCCCGGGTACCATCAATATCATCGTCTACACCCGTGAGGCATGCACCGAAGGTGCCCTTCTTGAGCTGATCATCACCGCCACGGAGGCAAAGGCCGATGCCCTGCGGAGGATGGGCTATGACTTCACGGGCACGACCACCGATGCCGTCATTGCCTGCCACGAGGGGGGAGAGGTGCTCCACCAATACGCCGGAACCCTGACGGATCTCGGGGCAAAGGTGTATGAGAGCATTCTGCACGGTCTACCGGAGGCACTCGGTCGTTTTGAAGGAGAAATCCCCTGCAGAGGTCCGGCATTTTTTATCCTGAGCACCATCGGCACGAAGCGGTGGTTCGAATGGGAACCGGAAGGATGCCCGTATTATCCCTGCCACGGGTATCCCGGCCAACGCTGCGATTTTTGCTACTGCCCCTTCTATCCCTGCAAAGATGAGACTCTCGGGAAATGGACTCAGGGATCATCAGGAAAGAAGGTCTGGTCCTGCGAGGACTGCACACTCCCCCACGAAGAGGCAATCGTGGAGAAGATGCTCGATAACCCTGATATAACTCTCGATGAGCTGAAAGAGTTGAGGAGGAAACCCTCCGAGTAAAAAATATTGGGTGGGAATTACTCGGTCATATCGAGCGCTGCAAGAAGCTCGTCGAGTGGAATGCCATGTCCCATTGCTGCCTGCCGAAGTGTTTCTCCGTTTGCAAGGGCACACCCAATACAGCCCATACCGAATCTGAAGAGGACATCAGCGGCTTCCGGCTTTTCTTTCAGGATATCTGCTATTGTACTGTCAGCAGTCAAAGTCATGGCATCTCTGTTTTTCATTCCCGGTATTTAATGATATATATGCTGTCCCGGCAGGCACAGTGGAATGCCTGCCGGAGGTCACTTTCATCCTGCACGGCACTTCCATTCATACCCGCGTGTGAAGGATCGTGGTGACCAATCGGTTGGTTAAAGTACTGAATGACGACTATCATTCCCTACCAGAATTTCAAAAAAAAAGAACAAACTGGAGATGAAAAAAATGGATTCACATCCTGATGTAGTAGAAAGAATCTCCCAAAAAATCGCAGAGAAAGGAGTTACCCCCGACAGGGGCAGAATCGCTTCCAAACTCAACCTCCTCGTACGGGAATTTTCCATTCCGGTCGACGAGGCGGAACGGACCGTCACCAATGAGATGATGCGGGAGTACAAGCTCGATAGAACCCGCGGTGGCGGAAGTTCGGAAGAACCCACCGCCATCGCCTCGGCAAAACCGGGGTCGTGGGTGACCATTGAAGGGAAGGTAATCGTACTTCAGGAGTCCGCGACGCCTTCAATTGCCCAGAAAGGCTTTATCGCGGATGCATCCGGTGCCATTGAATTTGTAATCTGGGCCAAGGCAAATGCGCCCGTCCTGGAAGAGGGAAAATGGTATCGATTGGAATCAGCTGTGGTCGATGAATTCCGTGACAATCCAAATCTCAAAGTACACTCGGGAACAAAGATTTCCGCTATCGAAGAGAAACAGGAAGTTGTCGGAAGCATACCCGCCGGAAGGGCAGAAGCTGCAAACGGAGGAGGTACCGGGGGAGGAACCGAGAAGGTTTCCATCGCCTCGGCAAAACCGGGGTCGTGGGTGACCATTGAAGGGAAGGTAATCGTGCTTCAAGAGTCCGCGACGCCTTCAATTGCCCAGAAAGGCTTTATCGCGGATGCATCCGGAGCCATCGAATTTGTGGTCTGGGCCAAGGCAAATGCGCCCGTCCTGGAAGAGGGAAAATGGTATCGATTGGAATCGGCTGTGGTCGATGAATTCCGTGACAATCCAAATCTCAAAGTACACTCGGGAACAAAGATTTCCGCTATCGAAGAGAAACAGGAAGTTGTCGGAAGCATACCCGCCGGAAGGGCAGAAGCTGCAAACGGAGGAGGTACCGGGGGAGGAACCGAGAAGGTTCCCATCGCCTCGGCAAAACCGAATATGTGGGTGACCATTGAAGGGAAAGTTGTATCCCTGACGAAAGCCCCCAACATCTCCATTGCCCAGAAAGGGATCATCGCGGATGCATCCGGTGCCATTGATTTCGTGGCCTGGGCCAAGGCAAATGCTCCTATCCTGGAGGAAGGACAGTGGTATCGCCTCGAATCGGCCGTTGTCGACGAGTTCAGGGGAGCCCCGAACATAAAGATTCATTCAGGAACCACAATATCAGCAATTGAGGAACAGGTGGCATTTTTCCCCCGGATCATCCCCATCGCCGACCTGACCCCGGGAGTGGTCTCAGTCCGGGCCAAGGTCACCGAACTCTGGGAAGTCCGGCATGAACGCATGCTCCAGACCGGACTTATCGGGGATGAAACGGGGACGACCAAATTCGTCATCTGGAAGAGCGACGGGATCGAAACTTTGGAAGAGGGGATGGTCTATACCATCTATTTCGCCAGTGCAGAGGAGTACAATGGACGGACATCCCTTAACCTGAGTGGGGCGGAGTGGTGCAAAGAGGAAGGCACCGACATTGAAGTTTCAAGAAGGCAGGGAACGACGATTACCGGTGCTTTTGTCCATCTTGCCCCCTCATCAGGCCTGATAAAACGATGCAAGGTCGAGGGGTGCAACCGGGCCCTTTCACGCCAGAACTTCTGCCCGGTCCACGAAATCCAGCAGGACTTTCGGTATGACCTGCGTATCATCGGTGTCGTCGACGACGGCAAAACCGCCCACAATGTGATCTTCCAGCTCGCAGCGACCGAAAAGGTCACGGGCATGGGTCTCCAGGAGGCCGTGGAGATGGCGGAAAACAATCCGCTTGGGCTCGATGATGTCTATCTTCGCATGCAGGAGCTCCTCATGGGGCGCTATATATCCTGTAGTGGCAATGACATCGACGGCACGATGTTAGTCCGCGAAGGGGAGAGTGTCGAACTTATGGAGTTCGATACCGCCCGTCATGCAGGGCTCATCAACCGGGCAGACCCCTCCACAGGAGGTGCACAGGAATGACCGAACAACAGACAGAACGACGATACATGCGCGAACCGTCAAGAAGGGTCTTTGCCAGTGAACTGCGGGAAGTCCGACTCGACTTCCGGGAAGGGACAGATGAAAAGAGTCCCACATATGTCATGTTCCCCACCGGCATCCGGTGCAACCGCATCTTTGTCTGCGGTGAGATGATTCTCAAGGAACAAAAGGGAGAGGATAACATCTTCTATTCGGTGCGGGTGAAGGACCCGACAGGGATGTTCTTTGTCAATGCCGGCAGTTACCAGCCGGATGCGATGCAGCAGATTTCCCGCATCGAACAGGGATCCTTCGTTGCCGTCGTCGGAAAGCCCGTCATCAGGAAGAATGACGACGGTTCCGCCTTCGTCTCCGTTCGCGCCGAATCCGTCTTCCCCGTCGACCGCGACACTTACCGCATCTGGGTGGACGACACCGCTGAGCAGACGCTCGACAGGCTTGATGAATTTGGCACTACCCCTGATTCCGAAAAGGCTGCTCAGTTTTACAATACCGACCCGGAAAAATACCGCCAGATTGTCGGTGGTGCCCTGCGGGAGATAGAATTCTGATACCTTTTTTTTCCTTCATTCCTATGATCTTATAGGACGCCCCTCACATCGAGGGAAGTCCCGGATTCATGGCCAGGTGCCCACATGGAGGAAGATACAACAGCGGATGAGCGGATGCAGGCACTCGCCGGGTTTCTCGGGGTCGACCCGGTACGCATCGCAGAATCCATCGGCACCCTCTACGGCTACCGGGCATACTATTGCGACGCAGATACGGCATACCTCGTCCTTACAGAGGAAGAGGCCAATGTGGCCGCAGAAGAGGCCATAGGAGAACGCCTCTGGGCGATTGCCATGGAGACGACCTTTGACTATTTCGGGATCAATGCATATCCGTCGGATATCGCCGCAGCACTGGACACCCGCGACATTCTCCGAATTAACACGGCAATCCGGAAGATGATAGATGCATCCTGCGGAATCGAATCACTGAGTTCGGCAATGCTCTCGCTTGGCAACAGGAAAAACATTCTTGCGGATCATAACCAGAGAGAGGAATGCTTCGGGGGGTATCTCATTTATCGTCTGTTTTAATGCCTGAGGATTCGCCTTCCCTGCCGCCCTGCCCCGGACGGGACCCTTTCCATTCCCCCTTGAGTTCCGGATAATCGACAAGGATCTTGCTGATAGTGCTCCGGGACACACTGAACTGGCGGCATAATTCCCCAATGCTCTTTCCCTGTTTCCGGGCAGCAATCAGTTCTGCAATGCCTTTTTCATCAAGGGCACACGGCCTTCCCGGCCTCCGGGCCGCCCGTCCGCCCGACGGTACCTCCTGCGATTTGCGAATCCGGGTTATCACCTGCTCGAGATATGCAGCGAAGGAACGTACCGCATCCCTGCGTGATTCTATCTCAAGACCGCCGCCGATACAGTCACCGACGGCCCAATAAAGGGCAATGCCAGCATCGTCCAGATCCCTGACGGTAATAAGGAATATATCGGGCCTTTTCAGCCATTCGGGAAGATTATAGAGGATAACATTATCGACACCATGCGCTGAGCAATAAGACAGCATTTCCCGGTAGGCAGGACGCTTCTCCGGAACGACCACCGGCGAAACGGTGTCATGAAAAATGGTTTTGATCTCAAATTTATATTTGCAGAAATCCTCGATGGTTGCCTTCTGCTCTTCGAAGTCAGATAGTCTCCGCGCATTGAGGTACACTACTGAACATCGTTTCATTGATTGTTCCTGTTTTTTTGAAGAATATATATGGTTTGTTAATTATTCCGGTTCAACGTACTTCCTTTCCGTCACGCTTCCGGGTCATCGCCCGCAGCCGTCCCCGTATACGGGCACTGTGCATTCCGGTAAATCCTCCGGCAAAGGCCGTGATTACGACGAGGGCAGCAACGGTCGAGGATACCATCGCAGACCCGTATATTGCCGCAAGAGCGATGGAAAACTCTCCCCGTGCAGCGGTATCCGACCATATCTCGACTCCCGACAGGGAGGATTTGTGCACCAGTCGGCCGATGAGGATACCGGAGCAGAGTTTTGAGAGGAGGGCAAGGGCTCCCAGGCCAAGGAGAAGGACCGGAGAAAGAGCTCCCGCAAAATGGACAGAGACACCGAAGAAGACGAAGAAGAGGACCATGAAGACCTCCCGGAATGGCCGTGCAATCGCCGCAGGGGCATCCTGTGACACCAGGGAGAGAGCCGACCCAAGGGCAATGACCGTCAGACTGTCCGGCACGCCGGCAAGTGTCGACAGGTACGCGGAGAGGAGGACTGCGGTCACGACAAAGAGAAGAGGGATCTCATCCTCCCTGGCGAGCAGCCTTCCAATGGGATCTTTGAGGAGATGGACCAGGCCGTAGCAGAGGGCGATGAACACCAGTGTCGCCGTGATAACCCGAACCGGACTCTCCTGCGTGACGGCAAGGAACATGATGAAGACGACGAGGACGATGTCCTCGAAGACCATCAGCCAGACGACGGTCTCGGACTCCCGAAAGCCCAGCTTCCTGTTATCGATGAGCGAGGAGAGGGCCATTGCAGAACTGCTGATGAAAAAGGCCGCCGCAATGACGACCGCCTCGTACACCGGGAGGCCCAGCAGGAAGGCCGCTCCAAGGCCTATCGCAAAGTTCACGAGAAGGTCGACGGCCCCGGCCCGCACGAACGAGCCTTTGCGTGCGAGGACGTCGCGGGGCCGGAGATGGAGGCCCATCGTAAAGAGGAGGAAGAGGAGCCCCATATGAGCGAGATAGGCAGCCGTTTCACTCTCATGAATCACGTTGAAGCCCGTGACCCCCAGTACGATCCCGATGACGATATAGAATGGTATTGCCGGAAACCGCCATCGTCGCGCGAGGTAGGCGACGGTAAATCCGGCGGCGAGTGCCAGTGCTATCCCATGCATGGAAACCCGTTACCCAAGGATATCCTTTTCAAAGCGCTTGATCTGATCCGCTTCACCGATCACGACGACCGCATCCCCCGCCTCAAAGATGAACGAGGGACGGGGATTGACCGTGTTCTCCCCCTCGCGGGAGACGGCAAGGACGGTCACCCCCGTCTTTGAGCGGATATCCATCTCACCGATGCTCTTCCCGGAGAGGGATTTTCCTATGATATAGGTATGCACGCTGATCCTCAGATCGGCAAGGGCCGAGAAGGCAATCTCCACCCCTTCCTGCTCCGCCTCGATGATCGCCCCCGTGAGCACATTCCCCAGCCGACGTGCCTCCATCGCGGTCAGTTCGGCAGAGGAGCACCCGGTGCGGGCTCCACTGCAGGTATACATCTGGACTTTGCCGTTTTGCATATAGACGACCGATATTATATCCCCGTCGTCGGTCTCGAGCTCATACTTCGTCCCGATCCCCGGGAGGCTGAGATGGTGAAAGTCCATGCAGGATTACTCATCGTATGAGATATTTAATGTAGAGGGCATGATTACCATTCATTACAGGGATTTTGACCGACATTCGGAAAAACCGGGCGTCATCCTGCCGGAGGCACTGTTTTGAAACACCACGACAAACCACTCAAAATCGCCGATATCGCCCGCAAAACCGGGATCAGTGAAGAGGAAGCAAGAGATATCACCCGGAGACACCCGAAGGAGATCCCCTCCAGACGCCTGGGACGGATCAAGGTGTTCCCTGAACAGGCAGTCGAGGCTGTTCGACGCATTGCTGAGAAGGAGACCGCGGCTGATGACGGGAGTGAGAACGAACCTCAAAGGAAGGGAGCACCGGCAGGAGCGAACGGGAGAAGCGATTCCCGCCTCGGTGCAATCGCCCAGCAGCGTCAAGAGGAGCGGAAACGCGAACGGGCATCTTCTCCCGGTCCGTCATCTTCAGCGGTGCAGGGTGCCCCCTATCACCTTATTGAGAAAGTTGCGTTGCAGGAGAAGCAGATCCAGCGGATATTTGCACGGCTTGAGGAGGCGGAGAACCGGCACCTCAAGACGGCCACCACCATGGAGGAGCGGATCGCTCTTCTCGAGCGACAGGTCGAAGCTCTCCGGGAACAGAACCGTATCACCGGTGAATGGATACGATATGTCGATGGACGGCTCGATGAGATGGCAGCGGCGGACCGGAGCATCGCTGAGACAACCAATGCGTGGGCATCCTATACCGAATCAGAACTGGCTCTCCTGAAACGGTCATTCTCCGAACGGCTGCTGGACCGGTTCCGGCACAAACAATGAAAAATTGATAATTATATTGCGGCCTTTATCCCGGCCATATCGTCATTTTAACCCGGAGAATCCGCCCCTTCACCGGAACACAATCCGGTGAATGAGCGACATCACACCCGGCGTTGCCTTCGGCCCCGAACGCCCGGGATGACCGCCCCTGCCCATTCCCATCGGCATCCCCATTCCCATGCCGGGGGGAGATGCGAACATCTCCGTGTTCATCCGGTCGGTGATCTCGTCGAAGATCCGCCGGTACGCAACGCAGTGGGGATCCACCTCCTTCACCTCACCGCCGGTGGGAGTGATGGCATTGTACGGACAGCCTCCGCGGCAGTAGTTGATGTGCCTGCAGTCGGCGCAGGCGGTGTCGACGAACTCCCTGAACGCGAACATCCGTTTCCATGCAGCGGACCGGGCAAGATCATCCATCGTCGGGTGGTCGGCGACATGGCCCATCACCCATTCCGGCATCCCGACGAAGCGGTAACAGGGGTAGATGCCGCCATCCGGCCCGACCGCAAAGGTGCTTCCCATGCAGTCGGCGAAGGTGCAGACGCTCCCGTGCCGGGTAAAGACACACCGGCAGAGATCGTTGATGTTCATCACCTCCATGTCGTCGAGGTGTTCAAGTGCGGTATCGAGAAGGTAGACCAGAAGCTCCCCGTACTTCTCGGGGGGAAGCGCCCACTGCTCGGGTTCGCTGCTCCGAAGCGACGGCAGGGCAGGGTGCAGCTTGAGGGGGAACCCGTTCTTCCGGAAGAAATCGACGATCTCGTCCCTGCGCTCGAACGAGGCCGTGGTGAAGGTGCAGATGAACCGGACCTCGAGGCCATGCTCGCGGGCGATGTCATATCCCCGCATCGTCTTCTCAAAATACCCCGTGCCCCGCTGGGAATCGTTGAGGTCTTTCGGCCCGTCGATGCTTGATCCGATGGGGACATGGTATGCCGCAAGGGCCTCCGCCATCTCGGGTGTCATCCGCCAGAGATTCGTCTGGAGGGCAAAATCCGGCGTCAGGTGAGAGAGGCCCCCGGCAAGCAGGGGGAGCGCCTCGCGGTAAAACGCGGGGCCTGCGAGGAGTGGTTCTCCCCCGTGAAAGGTGAAGGTGACGGGTTCGTCCTTGAAATCCTTGAGCCATTCGACGATCTCTTTCACCGTCTCGATGCTCATGACGGGGGAGCCCTCCTCCGAACTCCAGCAGTAGCTGCAGTTCGCCGGGCATCCCAGCGTCGGGACGATCATCACGTGAAAAGGATTTTTCATAAGTCTGTGTTTTTGAGTTTCTTGGGGAGCCTATTGAAGGTTTTCTTCATGCATCGCCAGTGCCTGTCCCAAAGATCCCCGGAAGACAATGAAAAGGAGCAAACCGGGGATGTTTCTGTCGAAAACTGCATTTCGTCCCGCCCGAAAACGAAAACACCCCTCTGAACTGCCCACCACTCGGTCTTATATAGTGTCAGCCGGATTCCAATACATGAGATCACAATCGATCACGCTTGTCATCCTCCTCGCAGTTGTGATCGCCGGGTGCGGCTGTACCGATACCGGGGCACCTCCGCGGGAAGAGGATGCGGCAACCACGGAAGCGGCAACTGCCACTCCATCATCATCATCATCTCCGGAAGGACCGACATCAATTATCCGGAACTCCGACGACTCTTCGCCGGGTTTTGCGGATGCTGCAATCACACCGGATGATCTGGCCTCCTTTGTCTGGAATGCCTCGGACTACGCGGGTCGTGTAGGGCAGGAGGCATCCCTCGCTGAATTCTCACGACAGGAAGGCACATTCTCCCATGGGAACCTGTATATCTATGCCTATGACTACAACTGCACCCTCCTTGCCCATCCCTACCAGGCGGAGGTTGTCGGCACCGACCGTTCGGGCTGGACCGATGCACGGGGACTCCCGCTCATCCGGATAAGTGCGGCCACCGCTTCGGCCGGAGGGGGGTTCAACGCATACCTCTACCCATCGCCGGAAGGAGGAATCATCGATGAGAAGGCGCTGGATACCTATGAACCGAAGATCGGCTACGTCGCTCCGGTGGGAGATGACTGGTGGATCGGATCGGGGATCTACTTCTCGGACATGATGCCCGAAGGAGCCGTGCGGCCCGAGGTCATATCGGATATGATCGGGCTTGTGGAGGACGCCGCCGCCTACGGCCGCGAGGAGGGGTCCGGGATAGCATTTGCGGAGATATCAAACAGGTCAGGGATGTTTGTCGACGGCGTCGGTCACTATATCTATGCGTATGACTACAACGGCACCCTCCTTGCCCACCCGTATCTGCCGGAGACGATCGGGTCCAATCTGATGGAGAACCGCGATTCGTTTGGTATGGAAAATATCCGGGCCCTGTGCGATACGGCACGCTCGGGGGGCGGGTATGTGGTCTTTATCTGGCCGAACCCCGACAGTGAGAACCGGGAGGAGTTTAAGATCGGGTATGTCCTTCCGGTGGATGAGGACTGGTGGGTCGGCTCCGGGGTGTACCTGAGCGAGATCACGGGGGAGGAGACGGTCCTCCCCTCCTGATCAGGCGGTTTTTCCTGTAGCGGTGTTCCGGGATGTGGATCCCTGTATTCGATTTTGCATCCAATGACGATTCATATAAAAAATGGGGGAGGTCGGGTTGCTATCGTTGTGTTTTTAGGACGTTGGCCATGCGACCACAAACCGCCAGCCTGTCATCGGGTCAGACGTGAACCTGGCTATATAGTGCACGCCTCCATCGTCATACGCCACGGTGCCGGAATCCTGTGTCGTAATCCTGTCGATTGCCTTCCCGAACGAGGTGTCGGGCCCTATCGTGGAAATATCCTCGGTTATCTTCTCCTTGTCCGAATGGAGGGCAAACCGGTTCTCCGTATCGATCGCGTAGAAGATGAACGGTTCCGGCACCTCCTCCCGGAGGGTATCGCTCAGCATATCCAGGTACACCGATGCCCCCAGCACACCCCTAACACCCTCCGTATTTTTGATTGGGACTGCCACAATGGCGGCATTTTCGCCGGTTGCATAGCTCTCAACAACAGTTCCCACGACTACGTTGCCGGCAAGAACTTCCGGGAAATAGGACCGGCCCTTCAGGTTGGCGCTGGCAAGGCCGTCAGCGATGGTATAATATGAACCGTCCGGAAGGGCATACCACAGAAGGGCATCGGGCTCATTTTCTTCAAGAACAGCCAGCAGCGGCCGGATTTTCTGCCATTCGCCGGATTGCGCCTCTTCAGTGACAGCAAGCACCTCAAACGGCCGGAGGATGGCCCTCAGTTGTCCATCCGTTTCCGCAGTCATGATCTCCAGCGCAAGGTCGGCCAGAGTTTTCTCCGATACCAGAACCACCGTCGGTGCGGACGGAAGTATCCCGTATTTCCCGCTGATTGCATCGAACGTCCCGTCCTCTTTCATTGCATCAAGAGCGCCCTGCCACTCCGCAATCACACTGTCGGGCGTGTCGGTGCTGAATGCGATATACATCGGAACCGTCCGTACCGTGTAGACGGCTTCAAGGGCGGATGAATCAATCCCTTCCCTGCGTGCAATATCCCCTGCATTCGCGCTGCTCCCGAACCAAAGGTCTGTTGTTCCTGCCATCAGGCTGCGGAGACATTCAGCATCGCTATTGCAGGTTGCGATATTGTCAAATTGGTTTTCCAGCAGGAACAAGTGGCGGGAGTCGTCTTTCACCACACCGATACGCCCGGCCTTTCTGGCCGCTTCAAGGCTCTTTATTTGAATGCCGGAATCCTTTCGTGCATAGAGCGTCTGGTCAAACGCCACGATTGGTCCGACCCATTTGAAGAGATCTTCGCGCTCATCACTCCGGCCGGTTGAATACAGGGCCACCCGTGGCCCGGCAAGGGCAAGGGTGTACCCTTCGCTCCACGGCAGGATCTCGATATCAGCCCTCTGGTTCAGCCGTTCGAGAATCCCGTTTACCACTTCTGTTGACAGGCCGGTGGCCTTCCCGTCTGCACCTGCATAATTCAGCGGTGGAAATTCCTCCGTGATGATACGAAGGTCAGCATCCGGTGCCGGGCCGGCGCCCGTTGCACCCTCCCCCATATCCGCCGCGGGCTCCTGCGTAGAACACCCGCATGCGAGAATAAGAACGAACAAGAGACATACTATGCCGATACAATGCCTTGCATTCTTCATTGACATCCCATCCTAAAAAGAACAATTGGTATGGGAGATCATACCACAGCAATTATATAATGGTAACTGGAATCTCCTTTTTTTGTGGGAGGCCCGGTTCCGCACCATGGATCGGATCTAATTAAAAAATGGTGACGGATAGGGCGCCGATCATGAAATTCATCCCCAAGTCAGAATTTTATACTCGTGATCCGGCCAGCTCATCGCCGATCCGGATGACTTCCCGTACGAGAAGATCGAAGTCCTCCCGCCGGCTGCGGTGATTGGCAATGCCGACGTGGAGGAATATCCTCTCCCCGAGGGTGACCGTTGAAGCGACCGCACTCCCCCGCTCCTGGAGTTCGGTCTCGATCTGCTTGTTCAGCTCGTCGAGCGTGGCATCGTCCCAATCAGGCCGGATGTAGCGGAAGTTGACGATATTCAGCGAAACCGGCAACGCCAGCTCAAGTTCGGGGGCGCCTTCAATCAACCCTGCAAGATAATGCGCCTGGTCGATATTCTGCTGTATCAGTCGCCCGTACCTGGCGGTGCCGTGCTCCTTGATCGTCATCCATGCCTTGAGTGCATGAAATCCTCGCGAGAGCTCAAAACCATAATCAGAGATCCAGGGCACGTCAACACCGGTCAACCCCCGGTCCCCTTCCCCGTGGGCGAGATACGTCGTGGAGAGCGAGAACGTGCGGCGCTGCTCGTCGGCGCTCCTGACAAGGACACAGCCGATGGGGTACTGCAAATACATCCACTTATGCAGGTCAAATGCCAGTGAATCGGCACGCTCCATCCCCGCGACGAGATGGCGGTACCGGGGAGCGATGGCGGTCCACGCACCGCACGCACCGTCGACATGGAACCAGCAGTTCTCCTCTACGCAGATATCTGCGAGTGCATTGAGATCGTCGATGGCGGCGGTGTTGGTCGTCCCGGCGCACCCCACAATGCAGATGGGAAGATACCCGTTTGCGCGGTCTTTCGCGATGGCCGCTTTCAGCGCCATAAGATCGATCTGCAGGGACTCGTTCACGGGGATCCGTCGCAGTGCATCGCTCCCGAAGCCGAGCAGTTCCACCGCCTTCTGGATAGAGGAATGTGCTTCATCGGAACAGTAGAGGGTCATCTGCTGCGGTGCGTTCTGCATGCCCCTCGTCCGTACATCGAACCCGGCCTTAACATTCCGCGCAACGGAGAGGCCGATCAGGTTTGAAGCCGAGCAGCCGCTGGTAATAAGGCCTCCGGCATCCCGAGGATATCCGAGAAGCTCCTTGCACCAGTCGAGAACCTGCAGCTCCACATAGTTGTTGCTGAGGTAGGAAAACGATCCGCTGATGGCATCCGTTGAGGATGCCAGCAGCTCTGCAAACATACCCATCACGGTTCCGGGTCCCGCGACCCATCCCCAGAACCTCGGATGGCTGTTGCCAATCTGGTAGGGGAGAATGTACCGGACATACTCGCGGTAGACCTCTTCGGCGGGTTCGGGGTCCGGCGGCGGGGAGGCGTCAAAGTGCGCCTTCACCTGCGGGGGCGCATGCTGCCATACAGGACGATCCCGCAGTGTCTCGAGATAGTCCATCGCATCATCCAGAATCTGGTGGCCAAGGGCACGCATGGACTCCCATTCTTCCGGATCCAGTGTTTCTTCATACCGCTCTTCGATCTGTTTGTTCATGGTAATCCGCCCCGAGAAATATTGACAGATATCTCTGCCTGAAAGCAGCCTCGCGACATACATCAATCGTATATATTGTCCCTATGGATACCGTGGCTTATAAAAGAAGTGCCGGGGAGACGATATCGCCCCCAGCCGGACGCTCTCCGTCATCCGGTCCGGTATACCACCAAAGTATTATTATTTTCCAGGTAATAGTGCCCCGGTGAGGTGAATTTATTTGAGACGATTTCTATTGCTTGGCCTCATTGTGGCCATGGTCATAAGCCCTGCCCTTGCAGAGTATGAGGAAGCAGGTGATGTAGAGGCTTTCCGCCTGGCTCTGGAAGAGGATGGCTTCATCGTGCAGGAAGGTGAGTTGGGGTTCTTCGATTTCATTCAGCTTTATGAGAAAGGAGTGCTGCCTTCCGTTTATGGTAACAATCCCTCCACGAAATACCTGGGATATTTCGTTCCGCCTGCCCCGGGGTACGAATTGGACCCACAATTTGTGGAGATAGCAGCAGCGCTCAACATGAGCGGAAACGCATCGTCATTCTGGAACCTCGGCCCCGATGAGGCCGTCGTTTTCGTCGGAAGGACACCGCCGGAGTGCCGGTACTTCAGCTTTGATCACTACCTCATGAGCAGGACGAACGACGGCGAGGCCCAGTGGATCTTTTCCAACATCGCCGATACCGTGAACAACCTGGTCATCAACACGGGCGGGGCACCGGGGAAAAGACTGGGGAATAGTGTAGTTGCAACAAAGAGCAACCAGGGCTGGGCGGCGGGAGAGCCGTTCAACCAGACGACGATGATCGTCTCAACGGCAGACCGGGGGATCGATGAGCGCATCCGCGCCGCCGCCAGGTCGGCAGGGTACTCCGAGGGCATCATGAACACACAGGTATTCCCCTCGTCCATACTGAGGATGGGGCTTGAAGACGACTCCGATACGTTCGCCATATTCATTCGCCCGGCTCTCTTCACGGACATGCAGGCGGGCGACGAGTACATCAACAACACCCCGGCAACCGTCTTCCGGGTGACGCCCACCACAGCGACGGACCCGGATCCGTATGGCTATCCGGTGCTGCGAGTCCGGGGAACAGGGCAGACGGAGTTTGACCTGACGGACGATCTCAATGAACTCAGGAGCGCAATCCTCGAGCGATACGGTTACCAGAACGCCATGGAACTGCCGACGGCCCCGACGGTCCCGGTAGGGAGTGAGGCCATCCAGCGAGGAATCGACGCCATCGGCCCGACCAACGATGCCGTGTACTTATGGACCGCAGATCAGACAGCAGCGTCACCGACGCCACCCTTCTTTGACACCATGCAGTTCTTTGAATTCCTGCGAGATCCGTGGATCACCCTCGAGGACGATACGGGTGAGTTCTTCATCGTCTACGGGGTCAACCATGCCGCCACCGGCAAGGCGACGTACACGAGCTTCTCCCTGTATGGAGCAGACATCTGGAACGGCATCGGATCGATCACCGACGCTGATTACACCGGAAGTGCCGCGGAATACCTTCCCGGCAATCCAAATGCGAAATACCTGTATGCCTATAAGGTAGCCAGGGACTGCGACGGCGATGATTACTGCTTTGAGGTCCCCTTCGGTGTCGGAGGCTACGGCATTGAGCTGGATCAGCCGATTTTCATTGTATGGAGGGTGTACCTGGAGGAAGCTACACAGACCGGACCTTCCTATGCAGAGGTCGTGTATGATCGGGCCATAAAGTTCGGTTAGACCCTGCGGGGGCCTGTCCGAGATAGCCAATCAAGGCTCGCACAGGCATCGCAGGCCCTCAACCCCCCCATTTTTGCCATCACGAAAAAACGGTGGGCTCGCTGCGATGTGAACGGTGGATCGCCGGTGTGAAGACTCGCATCACGCCATCGAAGTGACCTGCCCACTCGTGACGGCCATGTACTGCAAAGGGGGGATGATGATCATCATCCGGTACATCTCAGGGTGCAGGAACGGGGACCACGAGGAACATGGCATATCCATCTCCCGTGTTTTTCGTCACATGACCCTTGCCCGAGGTGTCTTCCAGCAGGATCAGATCCCCGGGACCCAAGCGCCTGATTGTCCCGTCCGTCGTTTCCACCTCCACCTCACCGGACAGGAGGGCCAGGAACTGGCGGGTGGGGGCCGGATGGAGTTCGCCGATCCAGCCGGGCTCAAAGGTATAGAAGCGATACTTTGATGCGGCTCTGTCCTCGGAGATATAGAACGGGGCGGCGGGCGGGGCACCTTGCGCGAGGCTCTGTCCGACTGTGACAACATCAAGGTGAGAGTCACCCTGCGAGTCCGCATATATTCGGTAATATGTCACCTGTGTGAGAGTGGGGGAAGCTGTCGGAGTCATATTTCTATCCCTCGGTGTGATATACTGGTGGGATGGATCCCATCACAATTACACCGGACGGTGGTTGGATAAAAACATTCCGGCTGACCAGGATGGGGTACGGGGGGGCTTCGAAGCCTTACAAATCATGTCATCCTTTGTGCTGGATCCGGGACTTCAGAACAGGGAAATAAGCAGAGAAAAAGGTTGAGAAAATTAAAAAAAACAGAGTTCCTGATTAATTTTTTTGGAGATGGTCAATTTGCGCAACAATGAAGGACTATCCTGAAACAATGGGTAATCCCTCTATTCTTCTCCAATATCCTCGTTCCACAATTCGGGATTGGCGGCGATGAATTCACGCATCAACCCTACGCACTCCTCATCGTCCATGATGATCAGTTCGACACCACGGGAGCGGAGATACTCCTCCGGACCCTGAAACGTCCGGTTTTCCCCGATGACCACCTTGGGAATGTTATAGAGAAGGACCGCACCGCTGCACATATCACACGGGGAGAGGGTCGAATACAGCACCGCACGGCGGTAGTCCGCTGCCCTCAGCCGGCCTGCATTCTCCAGGCAGTCCATCTCGGCATGGAGGACTGCGCTCCCGTTCTGCACCCTGCGATTGTGCCCTCTGCCGACAATCCGGCCATCGATCACCAGTACCGCACCGATGGGAATGCCACCTTCGGCCAGTCCCATTCTGGCCTCCTCGATCGCCGCCTGCATGAATGCATCCTTTGCCAAGGCTTCCATGCAGAGTGAATGGGTGGGGGGATGTTGAATGTTGCGTTTCTGAGGTGTGCTTTCCCCATCGGCATGCAGGGTTTTGCCGGCCATCAGGGATAATCGGGCGTGTGGGGGACGATGCCAGGGTCCGGTATCCCTATTCTCCCTCCGTTCGATCCCCGTTACGGCTGAATACCATCGCAATGAGGAAAAATACAAAAATCGAGACCACTGCGTAGCCGATAATTCCAATATTGCGGACACCCATGTCAGCAAGGGGTACGCCAACCAACCCTGCAAGACTCAATACTCCACTCACGATCATGAGGGCCCGGACAGTTCGTTCCAGGCGGCCCACCCGGAAGACAGGGGCGGCACAAAGCATGGCGAGGGCAAAGAATATGTCCCATGCAAGGATATCCAGCGTATACACCACCGATGGCCACGTAAACGAGAAGAAGAGTGAAACCCACGGGAATCCTGCAGATTCAATCAGATGGCGTACAGTCAGGATAACAAAGTGGACGGAGCAGGTGATGGCCGCCATAATGCTCATAAATGCCAGGGCCGAAAGACTGAAGATTCCGGCCTCCGGCGCGGCATATGCATGGACGGCGACCATGACGACGACCATCAGGGGTGCGATGATGATAATTAGCGATTCCATGAGAGAAAAATAAGGATCGCCGATCGGGTCCAGGGGCGATGCGAGCGAGAGAAGTCCAAGGGTCAGCGTAATCAGGTATGCGATCAAAAGGACCGATACCGCCGCGGCAGCAGTTCTTCCGACCATTTGATGGCTTTTCGTGAAACCTTCCCGTATCATTCTCCAACCTCTTTTTCACCGTTGCTGATAACGGGGATCTCCCTCGTATTTATCCCTTCCTTCGAGACGACGCGATACCCGGCACTTCCCTTGTCGGATAATGCCCCATGGAGAGAAGGGTTAAATAAGATTTTGAGGAGTAAGCAGTTGAATATGAAAATCACCATCATTTATGACAATACTGCTTTTCGAAAGGATCTCCGGGCAGACTGGGGTTTTTCCGCGTTGGTGGAAGTTGAAAATGCTCCAAAAATATTGTTCGATACCGGGGCAGATTGGAGTATTCTGCTCGGGAACATGGAAAAAATGGAAATTGATCCGGCCTCAATAGATGAAGTATTCATTTCGCATGCCCATCATGACCATACCGGAGGGATTTCAGCTCTTATTGACATTAATAAAAAAGGCCGATGGGCATCAAAACATATCTCACTGATGTCGGCCTCGATCTGAATGACTGCCTGATACAAACCATATCCCCGATGCATTTCGGAGCGGCAGAGGAGTAAGCTGGTATTCAAGGCGGGAGAGGCAGAAATCGGTGATTAGGGTGATCGCAATGGCAGGAAGGATCCCAAGGAGAATTTCAGGGACATAGAACCTTGCCAGGCCCCTCAGCACAACCACCCCAAGACCGCCGCTCCCGATGAAAACCGTGATAATTGCCACACCGTTGGCGATGATGGAGGAGAATTTCACTCCCGAAAAAATGGCATGCAGTGAAAGGGGGATTCTCACCCTCGTTACAGTCTCGGTCCAGGTCAGTCCGATGCCTGCTGCAGCATCGACAACATCAGGGTCAACTGAAGAGATACCTGCATACGTATTCCTGACAACTGGGAGGAGGGTGCTAATAAAGATCACCAGCACAGAGGGAACAAAACCGATACCCACGAGGGGCACCATGAATGCAACGAGTGCAAAAACCGGGATTGCCTGGCCGATTGCGGTAATGGTTGAGACGACTGCCCCTGCCGGGCGGGAACGGAGTGAGAGCACTGCTAGCGGTATGCCAGTGGCGACAGCCAGGGCAAGCCCGCTGTAGGCAAGGGTGATGTGGACGAGTACTGCCTGGGTAAGAACAGTCATTCCATACCCCCATACCGTGTAGACACGTACCTACTGATGCCCCATGCAACCCCGTCCATGCTCACCGCAAGAAACGTCACCCAGCAGCCTGTCACCAGGATCAGGAGATCATTTCCCGTGGTTATCCCGGTCTGGAGAGGAGCCCCAAGCCCTCCTGCACCGATAATGCCGCCGAGAGTCACGACTCCCATGCAAAATATCACAGCTATCCGCACTCCTGCGAAAATGAGGGGGAGGGCAAGCGGAAACCGTATATAGCAGATGGTCTCCCGTTCAGTCAGGCCTACTGCTTGTGCAGTTTCGATATAGTGGGGACTTGCCCCCCCAAGGCCGGCAGTGGTATTCCGGGCGACCGGCAGGAGCGAATACAGCACAGCAGCGCTCACAGTCGGCGGAACGCCAATCCCGACAACCGGGATGAGGAGGATAAGGAGGGCAATATCCGGAATCATCTCGATGATGGTGAGCACGGTTATGCCGGCAAAGCGGGCATTCGTCGAAGAAAAAAATACGATCCCGAGGACGATTCCAACAGTGACCGTTACGATAAACGAGACCGCAAACATTTCCAGGTGCTGCACGGTCCGGAGGCCAAGGTCGTAGGCCTGCCAGACTTCTCCAACCAGTGCCAGTATATCCACGGATAGCCACCTGGTTACAACAGTTGTCTCACGATCTCATCCATGACAACCAGACCGATAACCCTGCCCTGCTCGAAGATGAGAGCGGTTGATGCCCCCTGCCGTTTCATGGCCGATAAAACATCCAGGGCGTTCGCGGACGAATTAAAGACCGGAATTTTTCTTAAAAGCTCCCCGAGCGGGATGTCAGGCACTGGCGCTGCAAGGAGATCCTGGGGAAAGATGATCCCTTCCGGAGTCCCTCCCTGCCCTGCCAGGAGATATTCCGCCTGCGATGCAACCATCGCCTTCCGGGCATCCCCGGCACGGAGACTTGCGTCCAGGATACGGGAAGGATCAACCGGGATCATCAGTGACTTCGCCTTCAGATGGTCAAGGTATCGCATCTTTGGCTCGACCCCGATCAATGAGGCAACTTCTGGTGAGCCCGGGTCCATGATGAGGTCTTCTGGTGTTCCCACCCGGATAAGCCGTCCCCCTGCCACCACCCCTACCCGGTCACCGAGACGGAAGGCTTCCCCCACATCATGGGTGACGAACAGGATGGTCTTATTCACGTGCGCCTTAATCCCGAGAAACTCTTCCTGGAGCTGCTGGCGGAGCACGGGATCGAGAGCACCGAACGGCTCGTCCATGAGAAGCAGCGGTGGATCCATGGCCAGCGAACGGGCGAGACCTACCCGCTGCTGCTGGCCACCGGAGAGTTCCCGTGGGTAGCGGTCCATGAACAGTTCGGGAGAAAGTTTCACCAGGGAAAGGAGCTGCCGTATACGGTCCTGCAGGGCCCTTTCAGGCATTCCTTCCAGGGCCGGGACAAGCCCGATATTGCCCGCCACCGTCATGTGCGGAAAGAGTCCGATCTGCTGGATCACATAGCCTGTTTTCCGACGGAGTCCGACTGGGTCGAGGCTCTGGATGTCGACACCATTGATCAGGATTCTCCCCTCGTCAGGCTCCACCATGCGGTTGATCATCCTGAGCATGGTGGTCTTGCCGCTTCCGGAGGGACCGATCAGCACGAAGAGTTCACTGGGATGGACCTCCAGGTTGAGGTTGTCCACCGCAGTGATCGTGCCAAACCGTTTTGTGACCTGCTCGAACCTGATGCTGGCAGAGCCTTCTTTCCAGCGGGACGAAGTCGGGATGGTATTCCCCCCTTAGGCTGGAATCAGTCCGCGAGGGACCAGGTACTCACGGGCAATTATTTCCGGGTCTTCCTTGTCAACATCGAACCGGCTGTTCAGCTGGCGCATGGTGGCCGAGTCGATCCCATTGATGAGAGGCGAAAGGGCAGCGATGATGTTCTTATCCTCTCCCCGCTTTCCGTTGACCAGCAGGATTGCATGGTACGGTGGCATGGCGTACTGGTCATCGTCGAGCGCGGTAAGGTTGAAGAGCGTGATACGTGAATCGGTGGTATAGGCCACGATCGCATCGACGTTCCCTGACTGGAGCGCCACAAAGGTGAGGGATGGATCCATCGGCCTGACCTCGCCAAAGGAGAAATTGTAGACCTTCTCAACATGAGGAAGACCATCCTCAACGGCTGCATGGAAGACGAGGTCGCTGCCAAACACCATGTCCTTTGCGTACGGGGCAAGATCGCTTATGGTGATGACGTTTTGCTCGGCAGCCCACGCTGAGGGGATAACGATCACGTTGTCGTTCCGAAATCCCAATTGGCCGGCAAGAAGGATGCCATCCCTGGTAAGGCCTTTCTCTACGATGGCATACACCTCTTCGGGAGCCCACCGGTCGACTGGCTCGCGATCGGGCAGCTGGTAGTAGACAGAGCTGGTATAATCGACATACATATCGACCTGGCCGGCTTTCACCGCCTCGTAGAGTGCGGCATTGTTCATTCCGGACCGGATTTCCGTGGAATATCCCTCTTTCTCGAGAAGCAGGGCCATCATCTCACCGATGATATACTGCTCGTTGAATGGCATCACGCCGATCACGACGGTCTTTGGTCCTGCTGGAGTCATTTGGCTGCACCCGGCAACGATCAGGGTAATAACAATTAATCCGCACATAACGGCAGCATATCTCACAAAATCACTCTTCTTTGGATACCATGGTATTATGATTAATATTTTCGGTGAATTTCTTCTGTCAGCCGCAAAGGGTTCCTTGATATCGTACCCATCATCATTCGGAAACGTGACAATCCTTGAAAAATAATGGGCCTCCTGTTTTTAAAGCAAACCTCAATCCGCTCGAATACGCCAACCGATTCATCTGACTTTATCTAAAAAACCATCTCATTACCCAAAAATGGCGGCAATAACGCCTCCAAGGTCATCGCCGTGTCCGGGGCAGACCGCTTCGATCCCGCCTTCAAAGAGGAGCACACGCAACCCGGCGAGGGATTGGATCAGCGCCTCCTGGTCCCGGCCGGAGATACCGGCAATGCCGGCTTAGTGGCAAGAAGGAGGTCGCCGGTGAAGAGAAGACCGCACATCCGAAAGGAGCAGAGGGTATGAAAAAGTTTAAGGCTTCATTCCGAAATCATTACCTACGGTATGCTTGACGAGGGTATGATCTGGGTCTACTGGTTGATCGGGCTCACATTTGTTACGTACCTTTCGGCGTATATTGTGCGACACCACCGCGAATACGCCTTCGCCGCCCTCACCGGGTTTTTCATCATTTATGCAGGGGCCTCGCAGTTCCTTGCCACCCGGGTAATCATCTTCGATCTCCTGACGGTTTCCTTCTTTGCCCCTGCATCCGTCTTCGTCTTTCCCTTCGTTGCACAGGTACTCGACATGATCAACGAAGTCTACGGTCAGAGGATGACGCATGTGGCTATACTGATCGCCTTTGCCACCCAGGTGCTCCTCATGATCTTCATCGCCATAGGAAACGCCCTCACCCCCGCACCCTTTTTCGGCTATGAAGAAGCCTGGCAGAACATCTTTGCCCTCTCTCTGCGAATTACCGCAGCGAGCTGGATGGCGTTTTTGATCACCGCCAATTTGGACGCCTATATATTTGCCAGCCTGAAGAGAAGGTTTTTGCAGCGGGAGGAGGCCTTTCCTGTGAGCACGTATCTGAATCCGTATGTCTGGCTCCGCTCCACTGTGAGCGATGCGATAAGCCTCACGCTGGACTCAGTCATCTTCGTGTCATTGGCCTTCTTCGGAGTTGCTCCCCTGCTCCCGCTGATCATCGGACAGATCGTCGCGAAAAATATTGTCGGTTTCCTGGACAATCCCTGGTTCGTCTGGTACAAGGGTATGATCCAAAAAGGAGAGCGGCCAGGGCCTGACGTAAGGATTCACCATTGATGGAGCCGCATTGTTCAAAAGGCTGACACAGCAGTTGGCTTAGAAAGGGAGTATCCATAGTATGAAGATAGGCAAACGGGTAAAAATTGTAGCCATTGTCGTGGTTTGCGTGCTATTTGATATCGTTCTTCATCTTGTTACAAACACTTACAGTACTATGCCTGAGAATCCGAACTATAGCATGGTGGCAACGTTGCTCGGGACGGAGATTACCGTCTCTCTCTGGGCGCTCCTCTCTTTTTCCGGTGCTGCCTATGTTTATTGCCGCATCAGAAAGGTGATTCCGGGAGAGGGTGTGGAAAAAGGGGTGCGGTACGGGTCTGCAATAGCGCTGATCTGGCTTATTGCCATGCTGGAGGGGGTATCCCTATTTGGCAACCCAATTATTAACGAATTTGTAGTCGGCCTCAGTGATGCAATACCTGTTTTTTTAATGGCGATTCTATTGAGTGTGCTAGATGCTGAGAAAGGAGAGAATGCTGCGGCAAAGCCGTTTACTCTTCAACAGAAGATGACGACCGTATCCATATTCACGGGGATATTCTTAATCGGACGATATGCTGCATATGTCACAGGAGTGATCCAGTCAGGATACCAGACAAGCCTGATTTATACATTTTTCTGGACGCTGCTTATGGGTGCCTGTATTGGGGTGGCATGTATTTTGCTAAGGGATATCGGAAATTCGGTGCCCCTGGAACATAGGGCAGCAAAATTCGGATTCCTGATCTTTGGAGTTAACTGGGCTACGTTTCTTCTTTTCATGCCCTTATTGTTCTCCGGGTATATAATCGATGTTTTATCCAGAATCATTATAGACACCCTGCTTGTAACGATCGGATATTACCTGACATTTCAGTCCCGGAATTGAGGTAAAATCTAAATTAAAAACATGAGGTGCGGTATACGTGAAAATGCCTGAGAATACCCCTCCTTAATTTCACACTCAATGCTCTGGATGAAGGTTTTTTGGTTCAACCATGCAAGGAACCTGGCCAAGGAAAGAAAAACAACCATAAATGTGAGTGACTTGCTCGACAACGTGGGTTCTGAATTCAAAAAAAACGCAAAAAACCCGTTCAAATATAGAAAAACGAAAGGAAATGGGCTCGCTGAGATTCGAACTCAGGATCCCCGCCGTGTGAAGGCGATGTCATAACCAACTAGACCACGAGCCCAAAATGCACCGACCGGGAATTGAACCCGGGCTATTGGCTTGGAAGGCCAAAGTCATGCCACTAGACCATCGGTGCCCGATGATGTGCTCTCTTATGTTTCTGCCAATCCGTATTAAAGATATTTTATTGAAAAGGGGATGAGGGCCTTACGCCCCCCGCATCTCCGCCTCGATTGCCTCGAGAGCGGCAATGCGCTTTTCAAGCGGCGGGTGGGTGGAGAAGAGCTCAGTGAGGCTCTTTCCGGAGAGGGCGGGGATGATGTAGAACATATTTGCCCCCTCCACCTTCTGCTTCTCCTGGACCGGCACGCGGTCCATGCGGCCGCTGATCTTGATCAGCGCATTCTTCAGCGCCGCCGGGTTCTTCGTGATGTAGGCGCTTCCCCGGTCGGCGGCAAACTCGCGGTACCGGGAGAGGCTCATCATGAGGATGGTCGCGACAATCCAGACGACGATGGAGACGATCCATGCCACAATCCATGCACCGTTGTTCTCCCTGCCGGAGAAGAGGGAGGCGAAGAGTGCATTCTGCATGATGATGGAGGCGAGCATCGCAACGAAACTTGCCACCGTCATCGTGAGGATATCGCGGTTCTTCACGTGCGCTAGCTCATGGGCGAGGACCGCCTCGAGCTCGTCCCGGTCAAGAGTCCGCATGATCGAGTCCGTGGCCGCAACCACGGCGTTCTTCGGGTTTCTTCCGGTCGCAAATGCATTCGGCACCGGTGACTGCATAATCGCAATCTTTGGCATGGGAAGGTCGGCCTCAGCCGCAAGCTTTGCTATCATCGCATGCAGTTCCGGATATTCATCCGCCGACACCACCCGGGCCCGGGTACTCATCAGCACCAGCTTCGACGAGAAGAAGTACTGGATGAAGGCGAAGATGAAGACGAACGCCAGCAGTGCTCCGAACATATTCGGGAGGATTACGTTGAGCACCGCCAGGAAGATCAGGTAGACGAGCAGGAGGAGGGCCCATGTCAGGATGACGCGGGAGGTCAGCCCCCAGTCTTTCTTCCATTTCATAACCTCTTCTGTTTCACCGCTGATCAGATATAGGTATTCAGTGTGACACCTCCTTCCCGGTGCGGCCCGCACTCCCGAAAACCTGCCATCCCAGGTTCAATTCGCCTCCATCCCCGCGGCAGAGCGAATTTCAGCGAGCCGCAGAGAGGCATACGCTCCTGCCCGGTCATCCCTTTCAAATACCCCTACATCAAATCATCACCACAACCATGACACCAAAGGAACTCGATGAAGTAGTGATCAGCCGTGCGATTCTCGAAGAACAGAATACCGTCCTGATGGACTACCTCGACTTCGACTGTGCGGTCGTCGGCGCCGGTCCCTCCGGCCTTACTGCCGCGGCATACCTCGCCGAGGCGGGGGTCAAGACCGGCGTCATCGAAAAGAAGCTCTCGGTGGGGGGCGGCATGTGGGGCGGCGGCATGATGTTCCCCCGCATCGTTGTCCAGTCCGAGGCCCGGCCCATTCTCGATACATTCGGTATCTCCTACAGGGAATACCGGGAGAACTACTACGTCGCATCCTCCGTCGAGGCGGTCGCCCACCTGACGGCCGCTGCCTGCGATGCCGGCGCGGAATTTTTCAATGTCACGATGGTGGAGGATGTCGTGGTTAAGGGTGATGGACGCGTCTCGGGCCTCGTCATCAACTGGTCCGCGGTCGAGATGGCACACCTCCACATCGACCCCCTGACGCTCAGGACACAGTACACGATCGACGCCACCGGCCACGACGCGACGGTCGCCCACCAGGTGAAGGCCAAGGGCGGCGACCTGCCCATCGCCGGCGAAGGGTTCATGTGGGCCGACCGTGCCGAGGCTAACATCATCGGGCATACAAAGGAGGTCTTCCCAGGCCTCATCGTCGCCGGGATGGCGGCAAATGCCGTTGGAGGCGAGAGCCGGATGGGCCCCATCTTCGGCGGCATGCTTCTCTCCGGGCGCCGTGCGGCAGAACTGGTCATCGAGAAGCTCTCCTGACCTTTTTTACACACGGCAAAATCGCGTGGTATAAATATACTGGCTCAAAACGAGAATATCATGGATACCGAGGGTGAAGCGCTTGCCGATGTCGCCTATGGACTGTTCGAGATCCTCCTCAACAAGCATCTGAAACGGGGAGGACATTTCCTGTTCGAGCTTGTCGAATCAGGAGAGAATTTCAGGGAGGAATTCAATGCGGCGTTTCTTTCATTCAGGGAGGACTATCCCGACCTCTCGGACGCACTCCTTGGGGGCTATGGGAGTGCGGATGCCATCTATGACCTTTTCTGTTCCGGAGAGGGCGTCATCCCTACTAAGACCACCCGCATCTTCTGGATCCTGCAGGATGCTCCCGGATTCGACCCCGCCCTCGCCAATGCCGAAAAGGCAGGTAAATGGCTGATATTTTTGGACCGGGATGAGGTCGACGGGATGTGGAAGATGGTCCGCGACGCCACCTGCGAGGGACGACTGGGCATCTCGGCAAAGGTCTCGACGGCAAAACAGAGCCCGGAATCACGGGACGAGCGGATGGTCATCTACGTCCATACGGCAGACTGGGAAGATGAAGATGATGTGATGCGGATACGCGAGGTGCTCCGCTCCCTGGGAGTCGAACAGCGGATCGGGTACAAGCGCAATATCGAAACGTTCCAGGGTGAATACAGCGAAAAAGGAAAAAGGGTTACGTACTACAGTGCATAACCGGTATTGTGAGTGGTTTTCAAAAAACCACACAAAAATATTATCCCTTTCTCTCTTTGGATTTCGGCCGGAGCGCCTTGTATCCGCATTTTCGACAGGTCGTTGCACGCGGTGCATTACGTGCATTGCAGCGCATGCAGATCTTTACATTGAGGAGCCGTGATTCTGCTTCAGGAAAACGTGCCATAGTCCAAATACCTACTATTTTTCAGTTCTATATACAACGCGGTCTGCCCTATTAACAGTTTGGTTCCCCCCCGAACGTGAGGTCATACCCCTGACGAAAGATACTCGCGCAGATTTTCAAGCGCCCGGCCACGATGGGAGATTGCCCCCTTCTCCTCCGTCGTCAGTTCCGCAAGAGTCCTCCCCTCGACCTCGAAGATGGGATCATATCCGAATCCCGCGCTTCCGCGGGGACGGACGATGGTGCCGTCGACCCGGCCGCGAAAGATCCTCACGCTGCCCGTCTCGTCGGCGTACCCGATGGCCGTCTCGAAGTAGGCGCTACGATCCTCCTCTCCCACGAGGAGCCGCAGGATCCCCGGCATCCCGATCGTCTCCAGCACATAGGCGGCATACGGGCCCGGAAACCCTTTGAGCGCCCGGATGAAAAATCCGGTGTCGTCGACCATCACCGGCTCATGCAGCGCCTCCCAGGCGTACTCCGCCTTTGTCCGGGCAATGACGCCCACATCATTGTCCCTGAACTCGGGGATCTCGAGCGCAACATGCCGAACCTCGGCAATGCCGCGGAAGTACTCCTTGATCTCATGCGCCTTGTGGGCATTCGAGGTGACGATGGTGACGTTCACAGGTACCGCCCCCGCATCCGGATCTCCTCCACCCGCTCGAAGACCTCGTCCGCATCATCCGTTGCCGCGGCATACCCGTCCCTGAAGGCACGCGAGAGGCGCTCGTAGTCCCTTGTCGTGCTCTCGAGGGTCTGGAAGAAGACGTGCACGTCCACCCCCCGCGCCTCGGTCTCACGGGAGACAAAGGAGAGGCCAAAGTCGATGAAGACCGGCACCTCCCCCCGCATGATGATATTGCTCGTCGTCAGATCGCCGTGGATGATGCCCGCTGCATGCATCCGGCCGACCATCTCCCCCGCACGTTCCACGCCCGGAGGCGAAAGGACCCGCTTGAGCATCGCACCTTCAATGTACTCCATCACGATACTGTCGTGCGTTACGTCACGGATGACCGGCGTTGCGACCCCCGCCTTTCGTGCCGCGGCGATCAGCCGCGCCTCGGCACGGGTGCGTTCGGCAATGAGGCGGGCGTCGAGGCGGGGGGTGCGGTAGCCCTTGGAGAGACGCCGTTTGACGACATCAGGCCCCCGGCGCGTCACCAGCGCCTCGGCCCCACGTGCACCCGCGTCAGCCATCGCATCCGCCCGGACAAAGGCGGCATGCCCATCGCCCGTCCGCCACGTCACCTCGACCTCGTCTGAGCGGTACCCTGCGTTCACCGCCGAGTCGCCGATCGCAAGGGTCGCACCCGCCTCCAGCATGATCTTTCCCGTATAGGCGATCATCGCCCCGTTGTCGCCGATGTACTTCCGGGGCGGGACATAAAAGGAGGCTCCGCGCTCCTCGCACATCGTGGCAAGCATCTCCTGCAGGCGGCCGTTCGCCCCGACGCCGCCCACCAGGAGCACCTCGTCCTTCCCCGAATGGGCAAGCGCCCGTTCGGTCACCTCGACGCACATCGCAAACGCCGTCTCCTGCAGGCCCGCACAGACGTCGGGAAGGGCGGCAGGGGAGGATGAAGCCGCCGAGATCAGGCCGGAGAAGGCAAGATCCATTCCCTTGACCGTATAGGGAAGATCGATGGGATCGCCCGTTCGTGCCAGCGCCTCGATCTGCGGGCCGCCGGGATGCGTCATCCCCTTGCTGCGGGCAAACTTGTCAAGGCCGTTGCCGATGCCGATGTCGAGGGTCTCGCCGAATATCCGGTAGCGTTTCCCCAGGAATCCCAGAACCTGTGTATTGGCCCCGCTCGCGTAGAGGGTGATCGGATCATCGCACCCGCAGGCCCATCGGCCGACTTCAACATGGGCGACACAGTGGTTGACGCCGACGAGGGGCACGTCAAGGGCAAGTGCGAGAGCCCGTGCTGCGGTACCCACAGTTCGGAGGCACGGCCCCAGCCCCGGCCCCTGCGAGAACGCGACGGCGCGGATTGCCGACGGGTCGCCGATCACCGCGCTCACCACCTCTTTCATCTTCGAGGCATGATGCTGGGCCGCCTCACGGGGATGAATTCCCCCCGACGGAGGCTGATACGGTGATGAATAGAGCGAAATGACGTCGTCATCGCCAAAAAGAGCGGCACTGAGGTTCCAGGCGGTACCCTCAATTCCGAGTATATGCCCCTGTTCAGGCATCGCTTATTTCTTGAATTCGGTATATCCGCACTTGCCACAGGAAAGCCTGTCCTTGTGCTCTGCCATACAGACACCGGGTCCGCAGCGGGGGCAGTATTTCTTCTGGATGACGGCCTTGTCACCCTCGACCGTATAGTACGCTGAGCGCTTGATTGCCATCCTTATGCCTCCTCTGCTGCCTCTTCGGCCTCTTCTTCCGGTGCGCCCGTGCGCTCGACAAGATGTGCCGGTTCAACGCGCTTCAGGCTGTCTTCATCTTCATAGATGCGTGCGTACCCGGTGAGCTCCTGTTTGCCAAAGCTCGTCTTGATTGAATCGAGTACAACGAGGCGTTCTTTTACATTCTGGAGGGCACAGAGCTTTTCCAGAATCATCCTGCGCGACGGGGTTGCCCCTTCAAACGTAAGGACGAAATCAAGTTCCCTCCGATTTAGAAGCCCGTTCTCTTCATCTCTGATAAATTCAAAGTCCATCGATATCCCTACAATATTGTTATGAAAATTACTTAAAAGTCGTGATCAACTTCATCACTCTTCTCGAAGAGACTCAGAAGCCACTCAGCCTTTCTTTTTCGTTCAGCATCGACCAGAAGCGCCACAACGCCCTCGCACGGCTGCCCATAAAGGACAACGGCGCCGTCGGGGGCGGCGAGCACCGCGGGGATGACCGCAAGATCCTCCTCTCCGTCCACAAAGACGAGGACGGGGGAAGCGGCCACTCCCTCATCCAGTGCGGCAATCAGCTCACCGGTCAGCATCCCCGGGGGATTTGCCACCTCTATACGGCGGGAGGAGAGAAGCGGCGTCTCCCGGCAGGGGCTGCGCATGGTGATGCCGTCTATGACCGCCACATCCGGCGTAATTCCCGCAATGAGAAGATTGCGGGTCACCATATCGCCGACCGCAATAACCATCCTGCCGCGGATGACGTCCATCGCATCCTCAACAGAAGAATAGAGGGGGCCGAAGGGTTCCTTGAAGTACCTTCGGTTCTCCCGGGGAAGGGTATAGTCCATTCAGCGAACCTTCAGTGCAACACGGCCGGGCGCATCGATATTCATCTTATGCGCAATATCGGAATGCCGGGGGTCGATGACCACAAGGTATCCGGCCCAGTCTTCCGTCAGGTTCGTACCGCCGCACATGACACAGGCCTCACCGTCCACCAGACGGTGGCAGCCCCTGCAGACGTTCTGCTGTTTCTTACTCGCCATGGGAGGATTTCTCCTTCTCTGCCTCGTCGGCCAGCCACTGCTCGGTCCCGAGACCCGACTGGCGCATCGTAAGGCCGATCTTGCTCTCGCGCGGCTCCCTTTCCGAGAGGGAGAGCGAGACGATACGTGCCCGGAGGCCGTCGCCGACGGATATCTGCCGCTTCGTCTCCTGGCAGACGAGCCGGCCGTTCTTCTCATCATAACTGATGAAGTCATCCGAAATCTGACTGACATGCAGCATGGCATCGATCGGACCGAGAGAGACGAAGGAGCCGAAACTGGTCGTCTCCACGACGATGCCCTCGATTACTTCCTGCTGGGCGAGCCTGAGGACGATCGCCTCAAACTCGACGGAATAAAAGACCGCCCCGTCGCCCGGTATGATATCCCCCTCGCCGATGCCGAGGATCTTGGTTACGGCAATGAAAATACCGATATTCTTGTCGATGCTTCCTTCCAGCTGTTCCTGGAGGACGTCCATGACCACCGTCTCGATGTCTTCGCCCAGACGGAGTGGCGGCACCCGCACCTTGTCTTCAAGTTTCATTTTGTAATACATGAACTCACCCTGTTAGCCCCGAATGATCTCTAATTTCTTTTTTTCACGCAGATATACCACATCAATATTTCGTTTGAGGAGTGCGCTTCTGAGCTGGCGGTCGTTCGTTGCAACCATGCATCCGTTCTCAACCGCATAGCGGATGATGCGCTCGTCGACGGGTATGTCGTCGTACGGGCTCTTTTCCACCCGGCACCTGTCGGCAAGCCGGATGCCGACCCGTGCGGCCGCTGCATCACGCCCCTTTCCGGAGGCAATGCCCGCAAGCTCCCTGGTGACATCCACAAGGGTCACCGGCTCATACGCACCAACGAGCGCCTCGATCTCCGAAAAGATGTCAATCCCGAACTGAACCGGGATCATCAGTGCATTGGCGTCAAGGAGGACCTTCACTTATACTAACGTCCCCATTCCGATAAGGCGCCATCTGCCGCCGACCTGCCGGGATATGGCGATCCTTGAGCCGGTTTCGACACAGACGGGACGCTTGAGCACCACATCGACGACATCCTTCTTCGTGTTCACGACGATGCCTACCGTCACGGCAGTACCGACGGAAAGCATCAGCGGTTCCTTGTGGCGCAGCGGTTCAATGGTGAACTCGTCATCCGACCCGACAACCCGGTCCATCAGACTGACCTGGAAGGAGAGACGGTCCCATACCGGGGGAAGGGCGCCAACGTGGCCCGCAACCTGACCCGCAAGCGCATCACTCTTGGTAAGCGCCGGGTCGAGCTTCGTGCCCACACCGAGAAGGCCGCCGGGGGTCGCGGTCTGGACCTTACGACGACCGGCATTGATTGTGGTGATCTTTGTTTCGATTGGCTCCCATATCGTCTGGTTCTCAATCTGCACCTTTCGTCCGGGCCGAATTTCGATGTCATCGCCCTCGTTGAAGACCCCTCTGGTGAGTGATCCGCCGATTACCCCTCCTTTGACCTCCCTCCAGCTGCAGCCGGGTTTGTTGATGTCAAAGGAGCGGGCAATGAGCATGAGGGGATTCTCTTCCGGATCACGCTTCGGTTCGGGAATATACTCATTGAGCGCCTGAAGAAGGGCGCCGATATTGATCCCTTTCTGTGCGGAAACCGGAATGACCGGAGCGTTTTCGGCGATCGTTCCCTTGACGAACTTCTTGATCTGCCGGTAGTTTTCGAGCGCATCCGCCTGTGAGACGACATCGATCTTGTTCTGAACGATGACGATATTTTCAATGCCCACAAGTTCAAGTGCCATCAAATGTTCCTTGGTCTGGGGCTGCGGACATCGTTCATTCGCCGCGATAACGAGCATCGCCCCGTCCATCAGCGCCGATCCCGAAAGCATCGTCGCCATCAGTGTCTCGTGCCCGGGGGCATCGACAAAGGATACGGTCCGGACAGGCTCGGCGTCCCCTCCGCATACCGGGCACGTCTTGCTGCTGGTAAAGGAATCAGCACCGGCGCACTCCGGGCACCGGTAGACGACCGCGTCTGCGTACCCGAGACGTATCGATATACCTCGTTTGATTTCCTCGCTATGCCGGTCTGTCCATGAACCGGTCAAGCCGGAAACCAGTGTCGTTTTGCCATGGTCAACATGGCCGACGACACCGATATTGACACTGGGAATTAATGGATCACTCAATGAATTTCAAACCTCCTTATAAATATACAACCGCACTACTTATACCTACTCTGTGCCGGCAATCGTGCCCTTCGGGTTGGACCGCGGGGGGGTTAAATATTTGTATTGAGCCTGAATGATGAGTCCATTTTCACACGATGTAATAAAAAATTTAAATGAATAAACAAAAAGTACAACTATACCGATGCAAATGCATTATTAGCGAGGTTTTTTATGTCAAATGATTCAGACCTTTCCCGAATCGGGATCTCCCTGCCCAAAAACCTTCTCGATAAATTCGACGAAATTCTGGATCTTCGGGGATATTCATCGCGATCAGAGGGTATCCGTGATGCAATTCGGAATTATATCACGTATTACAAGTGGATGTCGGACGTGAGCGGGGAACGCCAGGGGGTCATCACCATGGTCTACGACCATGAACAGCGGGGGCTTCTCCAGATACTCACCGAAATTCAGCATGATTACCTCTCGGTCATCCAGTGTTCACTTCATTCCCATGTCAACCACGACAAGTGTGTTGAGGTCATCCTCCTTCGCGGCGAGGCAGACAAGATGAAAAGTATTGCAGAACGTCTGATGGCACAGAAAGGGGTCGAATCGGTCAAGCTGACGACGATCCCGATTGAAGACTAAAAATTATATTTTTTTATCCGGCCCCGACGCCGGTGACATCATCGTACCGTTCGCGGAGGTCGTCTGACGATTCGATCTCTTTCAGATGCCGGTAATCATCGAGAGATTCTGCACTTCGTTCATGCTTCCCCTTTGGCCTCTCCGACCCTTCCACAAGAACCAGCCTGTCCGTCCTGTACAGGAGACCGGTCGAATCAATCTCTGCGAAGGCCCTTCCCTCTATCTCCTCCAGGCGGACCACGGTTCCGGAAGTGCCGGTGGCAGGATACCGGGCCCGGACACCGGGAACGATCATCTCACTTTCCATTGATCTACATGGAATCGGCGAAAATATAAAAATTGGCGCACAATGTTGGTGTACGAATGACACCCTTTACCCTACGCCACCTTGAATACGGATTTGACAATATTTGCCGGCAGATCATGCACCCTGAGGATGTATGCGCCGCTGCAGAACCAATCATGCAGGAGATCGGCGTTGCGGAGGTCGTGGATATCACCCACCTCGACCGTCTCGGCATTCCCGTGTGGGCAGCAATCCGCCCCCGTGCGCCGCCGGGTTCCAAACCGGTCCATACCGGGGCCGGGATGACCGCCGCATATGCAAAATCTGCGGCAATGCTGGAGGCGGTCGAGCGTTTCTCCGGGGAATACCGGGGCCGCGTTTTTAATATTGCATCCTATGAACAGATTGGCCTCACCCGTGCCGTCGACCCGCATGACCTGATTCTCCCCCGCACGCTCGAAGTTGGAGAACAGCTCCAGTGGTGTACCGCATGGGACCTCCTGAATAATGCGGAGTGTCAGATTCCTGCAAATGCTGTATATTATCCCTATGATCCGATGAGCATGGCAGCCCAGCTCTTCAGAAGTGACGCAAACGGCCTTGCGGCAGGATACGAACCCGAAGAGGCACTCCTGCGGGGAATGCTCGAAGTCATCGAAAATGATGCCATGAGCGTTGCCCACCAGGAAGGTTCATTCCCCGTCCGCCTGACATTCGACGACGGTAGCCCGGTTGCCGACATCTGCGAAATCCTCGCGGGCGAAGGAATCGATGTCCATCTCTGGCTTATTCCCGGGAAAACGGGTGTTCCAACCGTGGCCGCGGCGGCGGACGATACCATTGCCCGCGACCCCTTCATGGTCATCACCGGGAGTGCTACCGACCTGAACCCGGAATGCGCTGCGGAAAAGGCGCTCCTTTCAATCATCTGCAACCGGGCGGGGCACCTGCATGCAAAGGAATCCGGCGTGGTCAAGATCCGCCATGGGATGATCGAGAAGGCAGGATACGAACGGTACAAACGCATCAACAAAATATGGTTCGCCGAGGCCGGGGCCCTCCCCGTGGAAGATGTCCCAGACCTGAGCAGCAGATACGTGGACGAGGATATCCGCACAGTACTATCCGCCGTCGACCCCCATGCCGACCGGGTCTGTGCGGTCGACCTTACAAAGACCGCCCTTCCGGCATCACGGGTCATCATCCCGGGATTCGAGGTTTCATATCTGGATCCCTCGAGGACGAAGAGCATCGCTCCCAACCCATATACCGAGCAGTACTACTGAAAGTCTGGGGGGCTCCCCGGTACGGGGATCTGAACAAAGGACCCCAGAAAATATTTTTTTTTAAAAAAAAGGTGGCTTTTCGTCAGATAACTAGCTGACTGTTCGTCCCTGGAGCACGTCCTCTTCCGTCACCCTGAATACCTGCCCGGTCTCCACGACCGTATATTCCCCCATCGGTGTGATGCCGCCGGAGTTTGTCGTCGTGGGATATGGCACGATGAACATCCCGTCCACACTCTCCTGCCGGTAGGTAAAAGTGCGGCCGGTATCGGTCATCAGGGGAATTTCGATCGTCCCTTCGCCTTCGATGACGGCTCCCGGCACATACTCAAATATCTTCACGTAGCTCAGGTCATAGGCCGGCGAACCCGCAAGCACATCGGTCGGGGACTCATGCACCAGACGGTAATGCCTGAGCGCGGGCACCGTCTCCATCGGTGCGAGAACAAAGTAGCTGTAGTCCCTGCCACCATACTGGGTGGTAAATTCGGGGGTTCCCTCGGCCATGGAGCCGTCAAAGTTGTGCAGACGCGAGATGGTGGTCTGGAAATACCGGTCCGAGTAAAGGAACTGGCCGTTGCCCGACTGATCTGCGACCTTTATCTGGTAAGGTGCCGCACCGATGGTCTGGTTATACCATGTCGCCATCGCCCAGAACTTCGGCGAGTCCATCTCCACATCGGTGATGACGTAGCGGGTGCCGAGGGTGTCGAGGATCTCATTCGAGATCTCCTCTGATTCGGACATGAAATACGCCGCAGACCCGTTCGGACCACTCACACCCGCCTGGAAGGGATTTGCATTCGGGATGCGCTTGGAGATGAAGGTGATCCAGTGTCCGTAGTCCCACCACGACATGACGCCATAGGACTCCGGCGGGTACTCAAACGTCGCCTCATCGTAGATGGCGTAATAGTCGACACCGGTGTCCGGTGAATGTTCACCGAACCAGTCAAGCGATTCCCGCCAGTCGGGCGTCATGCCGCCGTACTTCATCGCATCTGCCATCGCGAGGTCTGCACTCACGGAGGTGACCGTGAAGAGTAGACCCAACAGGAGACATATCGCAAGGGGGAGCATAGCCGCAGAGGATGGTTTCTTCACGGGTTTTTTCGAGGGTTTTTGGGATTTATTCTTTCCTTTTTTCCCGCCCTTCCCCTCCGGTTCCTCCGGGGCCGCTTCATGTGCCGTTCCGATACGTGAGAGGATATCGGGCTGTGCACGGTTCAGGAACCAGACCACCGTGTATGCCGCAAGGAGCGCGATGTTTGCCCCGAGATAATACTCGTACCGGATGTGCTGGACGGTGGAAACGACCATCAGCACCGACCAGATGAGGAAGAACAAAAGTTCGTCCTTCCGCTCCTTCAGGAAATCGGCGGCGACCAGGACGAACCCGCCCGCCATCAGGAGAAGCCCGACGCCGAACGACTGCCATGCATCGGCAAAGGACCACGGCCGTGCTTCCTGGATGGTGACCCAGGTCGCCGACTGGCCGAAGAAATGACGGGCATTGCCGATGAACGATGCGTACAGATCGGGGGCTGCGACCATCAATCCACTAAGTGCGACTATGAAGATACCCAATATGACCACGAGATAATAATGGGGGGGCTTTTCTCTTACCATCCGGCGAAGTCCATACAATGCACAGGTTCCGATGATCAGGAAAATATATGCAATCGCTTGACCCGGGGTATAATTCACCATACCGAGTCCGCTGCTGTTGAAGCCGATGAGCAGGAGCCCGACAATAGCCGCAATCCCGACGATCACATTCAGAAGGAGGAGACTCTCATCGAAACGCCCGGTAAATGCGTCATGGCAGTACTGGACGAGGGTGTAGATGGCGACCAGAAGGGCGAAGAGGATCATCGTCGGCATCACGGCAAGGCCGAGGATGAAGGCGACGCCGGTTCCCGCAGCGAGGAGAGCAGGTATTTTGAACGATTCAACAGCCTCCCGGCGCACCGGATGGTCCCGCATGTACCTCAGCGTTGCGATATAGCCGAGACAAAAGAGCGTGGAGAAGAGGACTTCTGCAATATGGTGATCCGCAAACCCGAAGAGGGACCGGTAGAAATACTGCCCGGCAACGACGGTTACAAAGAATGCCGCAATCAGGCCTCCCTTCCAGTTGGTAAGACGCTCGCCTGCGAGGTAGGTGACGGGGACCATCGCCGCCGCCATCAGGGGGGGACCCAGGACGCGATATAGATCAGGTCATTGCGTGTGGCCGCTCCTGCAATGATGGCAAGGAGTGCCGATATCTGCGGGAAGAGCGGCCCCCAGTGGATGACATTTCCGTTCGGGTATTCGGTCATCGGGTCAAACCAGGGGTAGTTGGGGAACTGTTCAACGATGACCTCAATCTGCCTGAGGTTATACCAGGGATCATTGCCCAGGAGATCGGCCTGCCCGTCGGAGATGAGTCCCTCCATCGGTATCAGCCTCATCCACAGGGCAACCACCATGAAGACGAGGATAAGGCCGATAATAATGAATTTCTTATTATCGCGGATGTTCTGAAATTCCATTGTGCTTCAGATAATACTCGGTGTCTGAGTATGTTAAATATTGTGAGAAGAGGGATTAGGCACGGAAAGGAGTCGCACTAAAATGGCAGGGGACGGCCTCCCGTGCCATTACCGCGAATACGGGCACCAGTGATCGATACCCAGAAATGACGCACAACCCGCGGTCGACGGGCCGACAAGAAGTATCGGGACATCATCCCGCCATGCATCCACGACCCGGACCGCCTCCTCGCGGAAGAGCCCGTCCCCGGGCACGAGAAGAATATCCGCTTCTCCCGGCATGTCCACATAGGCGACCCCTGCAAGACCGAGGAGGGCGGGGGCCTGTCCGACGACAAAGACCTTCCTCCCAGCAAGGTGCTCCCCCAGCTGCGTCATACATGGTGCATGGTCCTCCGGGCGGCAGGCACGCCCGCTGCGGCAGAGACAGAGGAACCTGCCGATGGCGTTCATGATGCCGCAGGCAGCGGTCCGTTTTTCCGGGGTATCCAGTTGTGCCCCGAACATGAAATTCACCCGGGTCGTCGCTTCGAGAGGGTAATTAGTGACGCAGTCGACGTTCACCCCTCCATACTCAAAGACGAGGGGAACGCCGCGTTCGTACCTGCAGACATCTGCATCGGGCGACCGACGTATCCGTATATTGCTGTCCTGGCACCCGCTGCCATGAATGACCTCTTCCATCTTTCGCACTGCGTCAGTTATCATATCCATGAAATATCTCCTCCGTATCCGAAAGGATGACCCGCACCTGCGCCCCATCACCGCCGGTAAGACGTAATGGGAGTGCAATCAGATAATAATCCCCCCCGGCTATCCGGGTCAGGTCAACATTTTCCAGGAGCGGCATCCCGGCGCCCAGAAGGGTTAGGTGCACACTCCCGTCACCTCCATACTCCTCGACCGACGGGGTGTCGATGCCGAACAGTATGACACCCGCATTTGCAAGACATTCCGCTGCCGCCGGGGAAAGACCGCGGAATGCCGGGTCGAACACCGTCACATACCGGTCGGTCGTCTTTACAAGGATGCGCACTCCCGGACCACATTGATCCTTCAGGTCCTCCGGGAGAATGGGGCCATCGCCACCACTCAGGTCGATGACCGTCACCGGCCCGAGGAGAACCGGAAGTGGAATCTCGTCAACGGTCATCCCACCGTCGACCAGATGTGCCGGAGCATCAATATGTGTCCCGTTATGACTCGCACAGGTGAGTCGTGTTATCGTGTATTCGCCCGATGCTTCCGTCTCCGTTGTCGGGACGGGATCTCCCGGCCAGGTCATCGGGGGTTCGGGAAACGGTCGTGTGCAGTCGTGCAGCGCCATAAAAAATGAATGATATCAGAACCCGTCCTCGGCAGCGTCGATTGCCGCATCGATCTGCTTCTGGAGGGTCTCCGGCAGTCCCTGAATCCGTACGTCAAGGAATCCGCGGATGATGGTCGCCGTCGCTTCTTCCTCGTCGAGACCGCGTGCCATCAGGTACTCGATCTCATCGCGGGCAATCTTGCCGACCGCCGCCTCATGGGAGAGTTCGGTGTTTGAGAGGCGCCCTTCGATCTCCGGGACCGCATGGATGCTCCCGCCGTCGAGAATCAGTCCCTTGCACTCGATGTGCCCGCGGGTCTCCTCCTCCGCCCCGATGATATGGGAGCGGGCGATCACATCGCCTCCACGGGTGATGACCCGTGAGATCAGCTCGGCACTGGTTCCCTTCGCCTCGAGAACGGCCCGCTGTCCGAGGTCGAGATGCGACCCTTCCGGCGCGAGGACGACCGAATTGAAGCGTGCGACGGAATTTTCGCCTGTCAGGCGTGCCACCGGGTACATCTGGATGTGCGATACCGGTTTCATGCAGATATAGTTGGAGAGGAACGTCCCGCCTTCCTCGACGAGGGTTGCACTGCGGGGGTAGACATCCACGTTCTCCCCCCATGTATGGATCATGGTGGTGGAGATGAGAGCGTCTTTTCCGACGTAGAACTCCGTAACACCGTAGTGGGCCCCATTCCTGACAGCGTGGCTCGAGGCACAGCCGGCTATCAGGTGAAGTTCGGCGCCCTCTTCGGCGATGACGATATTATGGACGGTCTGGATCTCGTCCTTCTGCATGAAGAGGCAGGTCTCGAGCGGGAAGATGTTCTTGCTCCCCTTGCGGGCGATGATCGTATACCCGCTGATCTTCTGGTCGGCGACGTACCGGGTATATTCGTCCTTGTCCTTGTCGACGAGGTTCCAGTAGTAGTCGCCGAGCCACTCGTATTTCTTCAGGGCAATGTCGGTCGGGAGCATCTCAATACCCTCGTAGGTACATTCGGACCGGACGACATCCTGGTCCGCCTGGAAGTAGGTACCGCACCGGTTGACCGCGGAGAGCATCATGCCGGTCTGTTCCAGCCTGACCCGGTCTTCTTCGGAGAGGTTCTTCATCGTATCTATATCTTCGTGCATTCGATACACTCCTTGTAGCCGCGTTCCTGAATCACCTTCAGTATCTCCCGTGCATTGCCCTTGCAGCGGATCTCACCGTCACAGAGCATGTGCCCGGCATCCGCCTCGAGATAGTCGAGGATATAGCCGGTGTGGGTGATGACAAGACCAGACTTCTGGCGTTTGACAATGTGCCGGTCCTTCTCCACGAGGCGGGCAATCGCATTGCCGATGAGCGTGATGTTTTCGAGGTCCACCCCGCTCTCCGGCTCATCGAGCATCACGAAGTCAGGCTGCTGCACCATCAGCTGGAGGACTTCGCTGCGCTTGATCTCCCCACCGGAGAAATTCGCATTGATATCACGCTCAAGGAATTCGGTCATCTTCATCGAATCGGCATATTCATAGATCTTCTCCGGGTGCACGCCGGACATGGCCGCGAGAAGCTTGCCGAGTTTGAGCCCGGAGATGGTCGGGGGCCGCTGGAACATCAGACCCATTCCGTAGCGTGCCCGTTCATGCATCGGGATGTCTGTGACATCATGACCCTTGAAGAGAATCCGCCCTTCAGTGATGTCATAATTCCCGAATCCCATGATGGAACGGAGAAGTGTCGTCTTCCCCGAGCCATTCGGGCCCATGAGCACGTGCGTCTCTCCCTCACCTATCGCAAGATTGACGCCGTGAAGGACTTCCTTGCCCCCCACCTCGACATGGAGATTTTCAACCTTTAGCATAGAACCAACTTCCTCTAATATTTGTGGGAAGGGAATAAAGGAATACCGGCATGGGCAAACGGAATACTTTCACACCGCGCCCGGACAGCCGGGATATATAGTAAATTTTCCCTGTAGAAGTATGACAGATACCTTCATCTGCATCGCATCACGGGCCGCACACTACCCGGTCATCGTCCGAAGAAGCCAGATGTCAAAGACCGCGATGTTCTCTTCGAACATGTGCAGGAAAGCTGCCGAATGCCCGGCCCCCTCCCCCCTCCGGAAGGCTCCCATCGCCGCAATCATCTCGGCCTGAACAGATACGGGCGGGGAGTTCAGGAGAAGAGGGGCAGGCCGGTTGATGCCGTCCACTCGCGGATATATACACTCGTGCCGGGACGATCATACTGGTGACCTGCGATATAATTGTTCAGCCCTGCATACGCCTCGTAGTCGGCGTAAAGCCGATCATATTCAGCAAGGAGGGCGTTATATGCCTCCACGGCCTGGTTGTGCTCACGAACAAGCCGGTTGTATTTTGCCGTATTGCCCTGCCTCGCTGCATCTTCCAGCTGGTCGCGTATATCTGCTATCTCATCGTACCGGCTACTCACTGCAGCGTCGATTTCTTCCAGCTCGGATTCCTTCGCAGCAGCATACTCACGGGCAGCCTTCGCGGCTGCGTCGATACGGCGCGACTCATCCCCGGCGCCGTAGGCAAGGGTGCCACCCCCTATGGGGATGAGGAGCGGCCGGGATGCAAGCGTCATTCCGTTCTGGAGTTCTTCGGTCGGGACACCGGGGAGTCGATAGCCGGTCGTCTCGATGTATTCGTATCCTGTCGCCATGAATCCCTCCCCCGGTCCCCGGACACCGACTGCCATGTGGTTCTCCTCCTCAAAATAGAAGAGGACGGCATCATATCCTTCCCGTGCGAGGAGACCTGCGAGGAGGATGGATGTATCGTCGCAGTCCCCCCTTCCTTCGACGATCGTCTCTACCGGAAACCGCGGTGTCTGTTCCCCTTCCGGTGATTCGTAGATCATGGACTGGGCATATGCAGCCATCAGTTCGAGATATTCATCATCGGTGAGTCCCATCGATGTCCGGATACCGGTCAGCGCCGAGCGCAGGGATCCATAGAGTTCCTCCAGGCGCGAATCACCGGCGAATGCCTGGTACGATCCGATCACCCACTCCTCATCGTCGTCCCAATCCCCGTACAGCACCACTGATTTCCGGGAACCGGCGGCATCGGCATAGAGATCGGTATCCACGGTGAGAGGAATGGTCAACTCCCGGTCCTGGAATGAAAAGACGTGTTCCACGGAGATTGTTCCCTCACCCGTCTCAACATCATCGATCGACGGATAATCCGCCCGCTCTCCTGCCGGTATCAAAGAGGTGATACATCCTGCGGAGAGGATGAGGGCGGCGAGCACGGTGACGGCGACCATTCCCTGCGGGTGCATACGAACCATCCTGAGAAGAGGTGTGATGCCATATAATATATCGCCCGCGATAGGCCCCCGCCATCCCGTGGGGGTGTACGGGAAACACTTTCACTCCCCACGGCATCTCAATTTATAGCGATCCGCCTTCCGTACAAGGGAAGACCTGTGGATTTTGCGGCCCAGATTGCTAAACGCTGGCAGCGTGTGTCAACACCCGGCGTGAATAGTGCGGCGATGCCATATTCCCGCCACCATGACCATCTCTTTCCCGGCTATGCCGATCATTCCTTCCATGCCCGCAAATACGCCCTTCTGAACGAATACGAGGGGTGCATTCTTGAGGAGGTCTTCTCCGGGAGTGAGTGCCGCACATCATTCGGAGACTGTTTTGCCATCCATACTGTTGTGCCGTGCCACATCACCCGCCCGGAAGCCGGCTCCCTCTCCCGGACGCTGATGCAGGAACTCCGGCTGATACATGGCATCGGGCCAAGGACGGCAGCAGACCTCCGAATGCGGGGCCATACCACAATTAGCAGCCTCACCCGCCACCCACGGTTCGGCAGGCAGGCAACCGACCTCGCGGCACTGCTGGCGTCTGAAGACTGGGACGCCCTCGGCAGGCACGTCGGCATGCGGTTTCCGGCGTCGCACCCCCTCAACCTCCTCTTCTCCCTCCCCTGCCGGACCGATGACCTGCTCTTCTTTGATATCGAGACAATGGGGCTCTTCTCGCGCCCGATCGTCCTCTTTGCGACCGGCCGGATTCGCGGGGGACGGATGCACGTCACCCAGTACCTGCTCCGGGATATTGCCGAGGAGCCCGCCGCGATTGCTATGGTGCTGGATGAGATGGCGGACGGCACCACCGCCCTCGTCACCTACAACGGCAGGTCCTTCGATCTGCCGTATCTTCGGGACCGGGCCGCTTATTACGGGATGGAATTTCCCGGCGAACCACCTCACTATGATCTCCTCCACCCGTCGCGCTCACGCTGGAGAACAGAGTTTCCCGACTGCCGGCTTTCGACCATCGAGGAACTGGCACTGGGAATCTTCCGGGATGACGACCTGCCGGGGAAGTATGTGCCCGAATACTATGCCGCCTACCTCCGCTCCCGGAACCCCGGCCCTCTCGTTCCCATCGTCGACCATAACCGGCAGGACGTGGCAAGCCTCGCCCGCCTCTACGAACGTCTTCTTGAAGGATGTGGGGGGAGTCTGCCATCGGAGATGTAGATGCGGCCTGCGCCGCCCTTCTCCGGAACCCCCGACATACCGGACGGATTGCTCATGTCGAGCACATCCCGGCCGTTCCCCCGGAATATTGTCCGCCGGAAAATCCCGTCCCCGAAGAGATCCGGCAGTACCTCGACGGCAAGGGGATATCCCTCTACGCTCATCAGTCGGCGACCTTCGATGCCCTGCACCGGGGCGACAATGTCATCCTGACGACGCCGACGGCGTCGGGAAAGACCCTTGCCTTCACCACCCCCGCCTTCACCTTCCTTGCCGCAGACCCGGAGGCACGGGTGCTCTTCCTCTACCCCACCAAGGCCCTCGCCCAGGACCAGCTGCGCACGATACGTGATATGGAGACGGCGACCGGCATTTCCGCCGGCGCAGCGGTCTACGACGGTGACACCCCGCAGCATCTGCGCCGGGGCATCCGAGAACACTCCCGGATCATCCTCTCCAACCCCCACGAACTGCATCACACCATGGCGTGGCATTCCCAATGGCGGGCATTCTGGAAATCCCTCCGGCTGGTCGTGATCGACGAGGCACACTGGTACCGGGGGATCAGCGGCGCCCATACTGCACTCCTGATTCGAAGGCTCCGGCGAATTGCCCAACGGTATGGCGCATCGCCGCAGTTCCTCTGTGCAACCGCAACGATCGGCAACCCGGGGGAGTTCGCAGAAGCTCTCACCGGACGTCCATGCCATCCCGTGACTGGAAAGGCCAGCCGCTCTGCACGGGAATTTCTCTTCTACAACCCCTCTGCAGGAAAACCTGCCGGCAGCCTCTTTGGGGCCACCACCTCCCTCTTTCAGCATTTCACGGATGCAGGACACCAGACGATCTGCTTTACCGGCTCGCGCCAGGGGGCAGAGTCCCTCCTTCAGGCGGCCCGGAGCCATCTCCCTGCCGAACGGCAGGAGGAGGTTGCCGCATACCGCGCCGGCTATCTCCCCGCGGTGAGGCGGGAACTCGAGACACGCCTGAAGGACGGAGCCCTCCGGGGCATCATCGCCACCAGCGCTCTTGAGGTCGGCATTGACATCGGCGACCTCGACGCGGTCCTCCTCGCCGGGTTTCCCGGCACCCGCATGGCGACATGGCAACGGGCGGGCCGGGCAGGACGGGGAGAGGGAACGTCGGTTGCGGTGCTCCTCGCAGGCACCGACCCTCTCGACCAGTATTACATGTCCCACCCGTCCGCATTCTTCAACGGCGGCGTGGAGGATGCCGTCATCGACGCGGCGAATCCCTATGTCATGGCGGGCCACCTGATGTGCGCCGCGGCGGAGATGCCGCTCGAAGGGACGGAGGCGGAGGCCTTCTTCGGGCAGGCAGCCCCGGGAATACTTGCGGCGCTTGCCGGAAGCGGCCTTGTCACCGCCACGAAGCGCGGATACGTCTACTCGGGCACCGGCCGTGCGGCGGAGATGGTCTCCCTCAGCGGGACCGGACATGACACCTACCGCCTCCTTGCGGGCGGCACGCTCCTCGAGACGATGAACGAGGCGCAGGCATTTCATGAGGCACATCCGGGTGCGGTCTTCCTCCACCACGGGGTCACCTATCTCGTCGATGATCTCGACCCCGCGACGGCCACGATCACGGCCCGCCGGTATGATACGGACGTCCAGACCCGGGCAATCACGAACTCCGTCCCGGAGGAGGTCGCCGCCGAACGGACAGTCCCTGCCTCATGGGGCACGCTCTCTTTCGGGCCTGCGACGATCACGGAATCCGTCCCGGCATACCATATCACCCGGTTCGGCGACCTTGTCGGCACCCGCCCCCTCTCCCTCCCGGAACGGACCTTTGAAACCCGGGCGATACTCATCACCTTTGCAGGGGAGGTCATCGAGGAGATCGAAGCGAAGGGGCACGACAGCGCCGGTGCCCTGCACGCCCTGGAACATGCCCTGATAGCGATGATGCCCGCCCACGTCCTCTGTGACCGGTGGGATCTTGGCGGCATCTCCTCCGTCTCCTTCCCCGGCGCCGGCAACCCCGCGGTCCTCATCTACGACGGGTATGCGGGGGGCGTCGGGCTTGCCGAGAAGGCATTCGAACGCTTCTGCCGCCTTGCGGCGTCGACGGAAGAGATGATTCGCGGGTGCCGGTGCGAGGAAGGGTGCCCCTCGTGCATCTACTCACCAAAATGCGGCAGCGGCAACAGCCCCCTCGACAAGGGGGGCGCCCTTGCCCTCCTGGAATGTATCAATCGTGGGAATGCCTGATCACCCGGTTTCCCGGAGCCGACGGAGGGTGATTATGTCCTGCAGCCGGGCCCGGACTCCTCGATGAAGATTCTCCGGTTGATGATGCGCCATGCGAGGATCAGGCTCACCGCCTCGGTCGCGGTCACATACTCCTTCCCCTCGAAGATGCGAATCGGATGGACCCCGGTCTGCTCCTCGACCGCCTCTTCCAGTCGACGGACCACTTCATACCGGAATTCCCCGTCGAAGGTGACGGCCCCCATCCGTCTGCCGTTCAGACGCTCGGCCCGGAAAGCAATCGCAAAGTCACGCTCCGCAAGCGAGGTCATCGCGAAGAGGTCCAGCGGGAGGGTGATGTTCCTGACCGTGTGGTCGAACTGCTCCTGAATGAGGGTGACGGCATACATCCCGCGGGTGCCCTTCGAGTCATACGCCGACGGAGAGACCCGGAGAATGGCGTCGGCATGGTTCTTCTGCGGCGCCACATAGGCCTCGTAGTCGGGTTTTCGCGCCTCGATCTCTGCAAGGACATCCTCCCGGCGGTAGCCCCGGTCGCCGACATCCCGTGCGATCTTCCATGCATGCTTCACCTCGTCCCCCGGGTCGACGAAGAGCGTCACATCCAGGTGCGCCCTGAGGGCAGGAGTGCTGAGCGGATGGAGACCCTCGACGATGATGATCTTCGTGGGAGAAAAGGGCACGGGCCCCTCGATCGTCCCCGTGTCATGGTTGTAGACCGGTTTTTGAATGGTCCGTCCCGCCTTCAGGTCGGCAAGATGCTGTTCCAGCAGGGCGATGTTGTTGGCATCGGGGTGCAGGGGCGTGATCCCCTCCCTCGCCCGTGCCGCCCGGTCGAGGGTATGGTAGTCGTCCATCGTGATGGTGGAGACGAGGCCTTCCCCGAAGATCTCGCGCAGCGCCCGGGTAAACGTGGTCTTGCCCGACCCCGAGTCACCCGCGACCCCGATGATGAAGATACAGTCCGATGACGCAATCGTCCGCGTAAAACTCAGCCGTTCCCCGTCCATATTACCAAGACTCGGTGCGCCGGGGAAAAAAGTGCTTCTGTCCGTCCGGGTCAACCCTCACCCTTCCTGAGGGGACCAAGGTATATGTAGGCGCATGCATATCTGGGTGCATTGGTAAGAGGCTGCCACATGACAGAAATACGCAGTATCGGGGTGCTTTCGATGGCCAAAATGTTTGCCGCCATCTCGCTCATCGTCGGATTCATCGTTGCCGTGCTGACGGTCTTTCTCGGCCTCATCGCGATGGCGGCGATGCCGTTTCTGGATATTTCTCCCCTCGCTCACGGCGGATGCCTCCTCATGGCACTCGTGGCGATCTTCGTGATGACCCTCGTCTATGCCGTCGCCGGCTTTCTTGCGGGAGCGATTGTTGCGGTCATCTACAACATTGCGGCGGGGATCTTCGGGGGAGTGGACATCACCCTTGTCACTCCGCTCGTCTCCGAAGAGACCGACGAGGATATCGACCGGAGCTATGATTAGGCCGGGATATTCCCTGCTGTCCGGATCACGGGACCTCGTCCGTAATCCCGGTCCTCCTGCGGCATGCGAGCCAGGCGCCGGCGGCAAACCCGCCGAACATGCACCAGGCAGGACCGAAGTATGCCGTAAAGCTCTCCACGAATGCAAGATAGGCAAGGGCGAACGGGGTGGGGTTGCCGAATGCCACGAAGAATGCCCCTGCGTAGACAAGAAAGGTGACCGCAAGCCCCGCCACCCCGCCGGCAAAGCCCCACCGTATCCAGGGACATCCCGATGTCCCGCCGGAGGGCTGGCCGGATGGGTCCGATGAACTCATGCAGGAAGATACATCCTTCGTTCCTATCAATCCTCCTGCCCTCTTCCGGCCTCACGGAGATGAGAAAAAGGTTAATGGGCGGGAGGGCGTATCCCTTATCGTTGGAAATGAGTGATATTTGGCTCTACCTGGGAATCATGGCAATATCTTCGGTTCTCGGGGTAATCCTCGGCTACGTGGGTCTGACCGCCCACTTCAACGGGCGGTTTCTCACGGTGGCCGACGCCTGCCAGGAGACCGACTCCCTCGAGCCCCTCATCGATGAGCTCGAGCAGCAGAGCTGAAGAGACCGCGGGAGACCTATAAGACCGCTGAATACGAGAACGTGACCGGAGAAGGAAGAAGATACGCATGATCGACCTGGTAAACGCACTGCTGATAGCCATTGTTTCCATCTGTTTCGGTCTTTTGATCGGCATACAGATTGCCCACATCCATTATGTCCGCCGCCTGGCACGGCTGGCAAAACGAAGCGTCTATTCAAAGACGATTGCCCCCATCCTCGTCGCCGCCCGGGAACAGCGGGAGAAAATTACCTGAATTCCTCCCGCAAAATACTCTTTTCAAAAATTTCCTTCACGATTCCCAGGTCTTTCAGAACCAGTTGTTCGTCTTTTCTCTCCCGCCGCCGCGAGCCTTGAAGCAGGGGCGGGATATTCCTCCATCTTATCCTGCGGAGGAGCCCCGTCTTTCCCCCGTACAGAACACGGTCATCCGGCAAGGAGGAAAAAGACCGTCACCGTCGAGAGAAAAGCGACGATCAGGATGACAAGGGCAAGGGGGGCGACAATCCCGACACTGCCGGTCACGAGCCCGGCAAGCTGGGTGATCCGCTGGGACCCGAATACAACGATATCCCTGCAGGTGGCTGTCGTCCCGGCGGCCGATGCAGGAGCTGCGTCCGCCCGGGCGAGGTCGGCCGCCTCACGGGCAAGGGGAGAAAATGATTCCAGCGGGACTGCGAGGCCGACGGGATTCATCCCGGAGACGGTGTTGACCACATGAGTATCGGAGGTCATGATCTCGCACTCGTCGAAGTCCTCCAAAAACATATCTCGCAGCTCGTCGCGGACGCCCTCGTGGATATTGTTCCCGTCGAAGACCAGATAGAGTGCCTCCTTGTCGTCCGTGCGAACAACCATCGCCATGATGCCGAGGTCGCCGAAGCCCTCCTCCCGTGTGAACGGGACGTCAACGCGGGCAAACCCTGCCGCGAACGGGACCTGCGGGGCATCCACAAGCGCAGCAAACGCCTCCTCCGCCGCCTCCCGGTACTCCTCCGCGAGGGGACTTGCGAGAAGGACGGGCGGGGGGAGGCAGGGGAAGGAATTGTGCGCATCGACGAAGGCGACATGGGCGAAGTGCCGCTCGCCCGCCTTCATGATGGCAAGGCCGACGGCGTAGTCGAGGTCGTCGGTGATGAGGGGCGAGCGGGTCGCAACGAGAAGTGCGGTGTCGCCGAACGCCTGCGCAAGGACGGAGACCGACCCCGAATCGGCCCGCACCGGCTGCGTCGCCGTCGCCGACCATGTCGCGGTCCGCCGCCCCTCTTCGACCGCGGCGACCACTTTTTCGATCTCCGATGCAGAGACGGGATTGAAGTCATGCGTCGAGGCCCCGTGGGCGATCACCGCCGGGCATCCGAGCGCATCATAGAGGATCTTCGGCAGGTTCGACCCGCCGATCTCGCCGAGGGGGCCGGGATGAACACCGGGGACGGTGAAGACCGCCTCCTCCTTCCCCTCCCGCCGGAAGAAGATCGTCGCCTGTTCAACCCGGACGGCTTCCCCCATCTCGCGGAAGAACTCCTCCAATGCGTGCGACCCCTCAATGAGGTACGCCATGAAGGCGTTTGCGAAGGCCAAGGGCGAAACGCCGAGCGCCGCCTTCATCGGCCGCTCAAGAATCCAGACGATGAACCACGTCCCCAGCCCGAGGAAGATGTGCAGCACGACCGAGTAGACGAGGATGCCGGGGATGACGGTCGCCCAGAAGAGGGTGGCAAAGAGGCTCTGGATAAGCGCCGGGGCGAGCATCCGGGCGACGGAGCGGTCGACGACGGTCACGAGGAGGAGCAGGCGGACCGCGAAGATGATCCCGAGGGACGACGCGTAGAAGAGCGGGAGATAGTCGCGGGCAAAGAGGAGGAGCGGGGTATAGGAGACGATGACGCAGATGACGAGCGCGATGAGGGCGATGAGCCCCGACCAGTCCCACGTGATGTCCCTGCCGTACATCCGGACCAGCGGGCGGGTCAGGCCAAGCGCGATGAGGCCGGGCAGGGTGAACCCCAAAAGCCCGAAATGGGCCCCGAAGTCATGGGGGTCGAGGCCCCCCAGCCATGCCATGAACTCGATGGCGACCCCGAGAAGCACCATGATCGCCGCCGACCGCTTCCACGTAGGGGCGGTCATGATAAGAGAGGAGAGGCCCTCCAGCTGGGTCGCGGTGCTCCCGGTCATATGGGAGAGCATAGGAGAGATACGGGCTTATAGCTTTCAGGATGGCCTCTCCGGCGAGCCTGCGCGGAGGATGGCCGGCAAACAGGACAAAAATCGCCAGATAAAAAAATCAGAGGATCTCCGAGCGCACCGCGAAGAAGACGGGGCCGCGGACATCGATCTTCTTGTTGTTGTCGGTGATGTAGCGCATCACGTACTCGTCGATCTTCAGGTTCACTTCGGAGGGGATCTTCACCATCTTCACCTGCACACGGGCGGGCTCCCCGGCCTGCGCCGCCTCCTCGATGCGGGATGCGGCGAGGTTTGCGACCGCCTCGAGGTAGGAGATCCCGGTTGCGGCGCCGTTTTTGCGGACACCCTCAAACTTCTCGGTGTCGGGCACCCCGAGGATGCGGCCCTTTTCGACAAAGATCTCGTTAAAGACGGCAGGACCGCAGAGCTTCGAGTTCTCCTCCTCTTCCTCGACATACACGCGGAGCCGCACATCGCCGATGGCGCCTTCCCATGCCTCGAAGGAGCACGGGCTCTCCTCGGCGGCGTGTGCGGTCCCCGCCGCAACGATCGCGCCTGCAATTGCCATCCCGGCGGGCGTCGACGGCGCCTCCCGGAGTCCGATGCCCTTTGCGAGGTCGAGGTCGGAGAACTCGCGGGGGAAGAACTGTGGATGGGTGAGCTTTCGCACGTCCTCGGCCTCGTACTCGATCATCGCGAGACGTTCGACCCCGAGGCCGAGGTTCATCACCGGCACCTCGACGCCGTACTCGGCAAGCGCCGAGGGGGAGTACATGCCGAAGGTTGCGACCTCCACCCAGCCGTGCGTCGGGTGGCGGGCGTAGACCTCGGTCTGGGTGTCGGGGATATAGTATTTGGAGCGCTTCTCATCGGGACGGAACTCAAAGTCCGTAAACCCGAAGGCGGAGAGGAGCGCCGCCGCGACGGCCTTCCCGTCCTCGACGGTGATGTGCTCGCCTGCCATGATACAGGAGGCGGAGTGGTAGGTCATGAGCCTCGTCGGCCCCTCCTCCTGTTCGCGGCGGAAGCAGCGGTCGATGGAGAACTGCATGATCGGGTGGGGAAGCTTGTCCCACATCGCCCCGAGCGAGATGAACCACCCTGAGGTCATGTGGGAGCGAAGCGTCGTCCGGGACGACTCGGGGGCAAGCTCGCGGAACTCGGGGAAGACCTCCTCCATGATTCGCACGACGAGCCCGTCGTCACAGTCGAGGACCTTTGCAAGCTCAAAGGTCAGCTCGTCCCCGTCGATCTCAGACTTCTTGTAGGCGTGAAGGGTCTTTCGCAGGCGCTCCTCGCCGTCCTCGCCGAGGGTGCGGCCGAGAAGCTCCTCGATCCTTGCCGTCCGCTCCTTTCCGATGCCGACGTTCGGGCGCGGGAGGCCGCCCAGATAAAAGACCCGGTCGAGGACCGCCGAGGCCTCGGGTCCGAACTGCCGGTACACATCCTGCTCCTCGATGAAGAGCGGCACCCGCGCCTCGTCGAAGCCGATGGAAAGGTAGACCTCACGCAGGCGCTGGATCGTCTCCGCGATCGGGTGCGCCTGTGCACGCCGGAACATGTTTCTCGGGTACCGGTCCGCAGGGCCGACGGGGTCGACGACCGAGGGGCCCCGGTGCCATGCGTGTTCAAAGTCCGTCCGTGAAAGCTCCCTGAATTCTTCTGCATTAAATCTCATATTTACCGCCGTGTCAGGCACACCACCCGTGATATCGGGCTCTCGTCGTACATATCATAATCACAGTATTTCGCAATTTCGCTCGCGAAGTCCCGCACCTCCGCATGATCCGGCATGTTGTGCCGCTCGAGACGGTTCCGGCTGTACCCGAGGTACATGTACCCCTTCACCTCGACGTAGTCGGGACCCGAGTCCTGGATCATCGCCGCATACTTCTCGGGAGCGAAGTCGTTGAGGCCCTTCACCACGGTGACGCGGATCGCCGACCGGCGGGATCCGAGGAGGGAGAGGGACGTCCGGATATCCTCCCAGTAGTCCTCCATCGGGCGGCAGACCTTCAGGTAGGTCTCCTTGTCCGGGGCGTCGAGCGAGACATAGGTCTGGTACGGGTGGACCTTCTCCAGGACCCACGGCCGGGTGCCGTTCGTGACGACGAAGGTCGTAAAGTCCCGTGCGTTGAGCATATCGACGAGTTCGGGGAGGCGGGAGTAGCAGGTCGGCTCCCCGGAGAGGGAGATCGCCGCCATGTCGGGGGCGAGCGCCTCCTCCCAGAGGGTCTCGTCGGTGCCGCCTCCGGCCACCGGGTTGTACCCGGCAAGGGCCTTCTTCTGGAGCTTGTAGAGGTTTGCCACGATCACCTCGGGCGGACACTCCTCCTCTTCCACGACCTCGTATTCCATCGAGCGCCAGCAGAAGAGGCAGCGCTGGTTACACTTGAGGGTCGGGGTCATCTGGACGCAGCGGTGGCTCGAAATCCCGTAGAACTGTGCCTTATAGCACATGTCCCCGCCCCGCAGCGTCCGTTTGTTCCACATGCATGGCTTGAGCGCCGCCGATGACGAGGGAGAAAAGAACTGGTAGCCCTGTTTTCTTAGGGCCTTACATGCTTCGGACTGCATCGATACCGAGGGTCTCCAGCGCCTCCTTGAGCGTGTTCTGCGCCGCCCTGACAAGGGTCAGGCGTGCATTGCGGGTCACACCTTCCGCCTTTAATACCGGGTCTGCATGGTAGAAGGCGTTGAAGAGGTCGGCGCATTCGCGGGCGTAGATGGCAAGATGGTGCGGGCGCAGTTCGTCCACGACCGTCTGGATCACGAGCGGGAAGCGGCCGATGTGCTTTGCAAGGGCGAGTTCCGCCTCGGTCGAGTATTCGAACGCCGGCTCAAAGTCCCCGGCCTTCTCCAGGATGGAGCAGGCGCGGGCATGGGAATACTGGACATAGGGGGCGCTCTGCCGTTCGAAGTCGAGCGCCGTCTTCCAGTCAAAGACCGTGCTCTTCTCCTGCGAGACCCGGATGATGTCATAGCGGACGGCGCCGACGGCCACCGCGGCGGCGATGGCGCGGCGCTCCTCTTCGGGGAGTTCCGGCCGCCGGATGGTTACCTCGTCGAACGCCTTCTCCGTCACCTCGTCGATGAGCTGGTCGGCGGAAACGAACTTGCCGGCACGGGTGCTCATCGACCCTTCGGGGAGGGAGACGAACTCGAAGAAGACGATCTCGGGCGCCGTCTCGCCCAACAGTGTCATCGTCGCCTGCAGTTGGGCGCCGATCAGTTTGTGGTCGGCGCCGAGGACGTTGATGAGCCGGTCGAAGTGTGCCGCCTTCCACTCGTGATAGGCGAGGTCGCGGGCCGCGTAGACACTCGTCCCGTCGCTCCGGCGCAGCACGTACTCCTTCTCAAAACCGAACGCAGAGAGGTCGACGGCAAGAATGTCGTCGTGGCTCGACTCGGGCAGCGCCTCGATGCGGTCGAGGATCGCCGCCATCGAACCGTCCTGCACGAAGGAGGACTCCCAGACGAAGCGGTCGTGCGGGGTGTTCAGGCGTGCCAGCGTCGCCTTGATGCCCTCCGCACAGAGCGAGACGGCACGGCGGAACTTCTCCACCATCTCGGGGTCGCCCTGTTCGATGAGCCCCATCCGGCGGTCGATCTCCGCCTTGATGGACTCGTCTGCCTCGATGGCCCGGTTCGACGCAACGTAGACACGGGCGACGTAGTGGTCGTCCTTTTCGCCTTCGTTCTGGGGGATGGCGAGATTGTCGAATCCCCAGGAGACTATTGCAATCTGGCGGCCCATGTCATTGAGGTAGTACTGCACCTCGAGGTCAAAGCCGGCCTTCCGGAAGACGCGGGCGAGGGTGTCGCCGATGACGGAGTTGCGGATGTGCCCCACATGGAGGGGGCCGTTGGGGTTGGCGCTCGTGTGCTCGATGCAGACCGTTCCATCCCGGACGGGAAGGGCACCGTAGCCCTCGGCGAGGGCTTCCTTCACGACACCCGCGACGTACTCCGGCCCGAAGACGAAGTTGATGTACGGGCCGATGGTCGTGACGATGACCCCTTTCTCGGCAAGCGGACCCTCGACGGCCGCCTTGATCTCCCCCGCAAGGGCTGCGGGGTTCTTCTTCTCGCGTTTTGCCATTGCAAACGCGACGGTGGAGGCGAGGTCTGCATGGTCTCCTCCGTCGGTGAGGAGGACATTCTCCTCGCCGGTCGCCTCCCGGAGGACCGTTTCAATCGTGGAGTGAGTGGTAAAGTACATCAGTATCCCGTCCTGTACCGGAGGATCGCGGCGATACCGCCGAATGCGTTGTAGAGCACCGCACCTTCTTCAAAGTCGTCCGAGATGATCATAACAGACGTCCCGGACGCGTCCGCAAGGTCCGTGAGCTCGTCGATGATGTCCGTCTCCTCCTCGAGGTAGAGCGGGGCCGAGCATTTCGGGCAGTTCCCGAACTCGAGGCTGGACATCGATTTGCCGGGTTCAATTCTCACCGTCTCCTCGCGGGAATAGTCGCAGCTCTGGCAGTGGATGATCAGGCGCTCCTGCCGCAGGGTCGAGGAGAGGAGGAGGGTGTCGACGGCACCGATCTCGAGGTTGTGCCGGATGCTGTCCTCTCCGTAGGCGGCAAGACCGTCATCCTTGACAAGCTCCTTTAAGAACCGGTCCATGACGGTCTTCTCCTTCATCACCTCGACGCCGCGAAGGGCCTCCTGTGCCGCATCGACGAGTTCGGCGAGGCCCGACTCGTTCGTGTAGGAGACGTCGAAGAGGCCGATGAGCCGTTTCTGGAGCTCGTGGTGGAGGTATCCGCCGTCCGCGAACTCCTCTTTTGTGGGCGTCGGGCCGCCGATGAGGACGCCCTTGAACCGGTTGAAGAAGTCAGGTTCTGCGAGGAAGACATCCGTGGCCCGGTCGGCGACCTTCTTGTAGTATTCATTGATGGCGATGAGACGGAGACGCTGGAAACGCATGGCGGACTGACCACCCTTGCGCTGTTTGCCGGGGACCGTCGAGGTGACGCCGGAGATGGGTTCGATGCGGTTGCCGCGGAGGAACCCGAGGTAGGACTCACGCCGGTCGATGACGATGAGGCCGTAGACCTCCTTTTCGACCAGCATCTGCTCCAGCGGTTCGAGCTCGAAGTTCGACGAGCACCGGTACATATAGAGGGGAACCGGTTCCGGGGGCTCGATTATTGTGCAGTCCATCGTGGTCCGGTCGCCGCCGGCCTTGATGGCACCGCAGAAGACGGCCATCCCGTTCTCGGGCGGCTTGTTGTAGTATTTCAGGCGGGAGAGGATGGAGGAGATCGCACTCTGCACGTTCGTTCTGGTCTGCTTGGATTTGATATTGGAGCACTGACCGAACTCATCGCGCAGCTGCGCCGTGACATCGTGTATCTGTTTGTCGGGAGGGATATAGATCGTAATAAGTTCTGTACCGCTCCCCTCCTTCTCCTCGAGCCGCTCGAGCGTCTTTTTGAATTCATAGCGCTTTCGCGCACTGTCCATCTCAGCCTCTTCTGCCATTGCTTCCCTTCCCTCCGGGGGACAAAGTGGTAATATTATTCATTTTCTGGAGTATTAAGCGTGAGTATCGCATCAGTGATTGCGGCATCGACTTCACCACCTATCCCGTGACCGCCGGTGAACTCCATGAAGGTCTTCGGCTCGCCCGCCTGCTCAAAGAGGGCATATCCCGCATCGAACGCGATGACGCCGTCCGCCCTCGAGTGGAAGAGCCACACCGGGCGCGGGGAGATGTCACCGATATAGACACCGGCATCGATCGAGCGGATGAAGGCCGCAACCGACGGGTCGGTTGTCGCATCCGAATCGCCGAAGCCCGCCGTCGAGACACCGAAATATCCCGCGGCACCCTCGTCGATAGCGGCCGCAACGGCGCCCTGCATCCCGCCGTTCGATGAGCCGACGATGGAGACCGGGACGGCATGCCGCTCCGTCATCATCCGCCGTGCCGTGATGACATCCCCGATGGTCTGCCACCACTGCGGCACGTCGTCGCCCGTGGCGAACCGCCGGTAGTCCTCCTGCAGACCGCCGGTGTGACCGGTGGTCCCCCCGCCGTTGCCGCGTACATCGAGGACGATGGATGCTATTCCCTTCTGTGCATAGGAGATGATGCGTGCCCGGTGGCCTTCCTTAGTGACGCCGGCGCCGGGAACGAGAACGACACCCGCCACGGGGTCGGGTGGGGCGGCGCAGAGGGCGTGGACATCAATATCCTCAACATGGAAGACTATCTCCGAGACGGTGACGTTCCCGTTCACCTCCGTACTATCGGGGAGATACTCGTCATAGACGGGGTCGGTGCCGGTGATGACGAGCTTCCCGTCGTCACCGAGCGAGTAGACGGGCGATGAGGACGCGGGGGCATCCCCGAGGCACCCGGCGGCAACCGTCATCATCAGAACTGCGCCAAGGACAAGAACAGGAGCCCACCGGCTCATCGCCGGCACCCGAAACAGCGGTACATGAGGCAGATCGTCTTCGCATCGATGATCTCGCCCGCGTGGATCATCGCCTCCACCTCGTCGACGCGGACCTTCACCACCTCGATCATCTCGTCGTCGTCCATCTGGTACTCGTCGGACGGGGAAAGGTCGCGGGCCTCGAAGAGCGCGATCACCTCGTCGGTGTAGCCGGGGGCCGGGTAGATAATCCCCCTGGGAATGAGGGTTTCCGCCCGCATGCCGGTCTCCTCGATCAGTTCGCGGTGGGCCGTCTCCTCGGGCGTCTCCCCCTCGTCCATCGTGCCGGCAGGGGCTTCATAGATCCACTCCCCGACGGCGAACCGGTACTGGCGCTCGAGATAGCAGTACTCCCCCTCCACGGGGAGCATCGCGACGGCCTTGCCCGGGTGGACGACGAAGCGCTCCTTCGTCCTTCCGGAGGGGAGCGTCACCTGCGCCTTCTCGACGCTGAGGCGTTTTCCCCCGCAGCCCTCCTCCATCCCTTAGCGCCCCTCGTAGTCGATGGGGTCATCGACCCCGTGGTGCCGGAACGCCTCGAGGCGGTAGTGGCAGGAGTCGCAGGTCCCGCAGGCGGGCGACGACGACCGGTAGCAGGACCAGGTGTACTGATACGGCACCCCGAGGTCGAACCCGACCTGCAGGATCTCCGCCTTCGTCATCCGCACGAAGGGCGTTCGCAGCGTAATCTGGGTCCCGTCCGCCGTGCCCGCATCGATCGCCGCCTGGAAGGCCTCGATGAACTCGGGACGGCAGTCGGGGTACCCCGCATAGTCCGATGCCTGCACCCCGATGAAGATCGCCTCGGCCCCCCGCGCCTCGGCGAGGCTCGTTGCGATCGCGAGGAGGTTCGCGTTCCTGAACGGTACGTAGGTCGCGGGCATCCCCCCGGCCTCGCCCTCTGCGTGATCCTGTATTTCTATGGCAGCGTCGGTGAGCGCCGACCCGCCGATCCTCAGCAGGTAGTCGAGGTTCACTTCGAAAAACTCACATGCATCGAGGAGTTCTGCAATCTTCTTCGCCGCCGCATACTCGGCGTCTTCGGTCGGCTGGCCGTACCGGAGGTGGAGGGCGATGATATCATAGCCCATATCCTTTGCAAGATAGGCGAGGGTGGTCGAGTCCATCCCGCCCGAGAGGAGGCATACCGCTTTCATGTCTTATTGTACCCCGAGAATTTTGTGGAGCTGCACCTGCAGCCGTGCCGGCGGCCTGCGCTCCATGAGAAATGCCACGATTTCCCCGTAGTCCGCCCCCCATACCGGGGAGATGACCGCCTCCGCCGCCGTCGGGTGGGAGGCGAGCGTCGCTTCGGCAAAGGCGCAGTCGCACCGGTCCGCCACCACGAACTTCACCATGTCGGACGGCCGGAGCGTGGCAAGGAGTGCCGGGTCGGAGGACATCCCCGACGAGGGGCATTTCATGTCCATGCAGACGGTGGCATACGCCTGCACCGCACCGACAGCCCTTGTCCCGTTGGTCTCTATCTCTATATCGTACCCCGCCCCTTTTAATGCTTTGAGGAGGGGGACGAGCTCCTCCTCCTGCAGGAGCGGTTCGCCGCCGGTGATGACGACGAAGGGAATGCCGTGGCGGGCGACCTCGGCAAGGACGGCATCCATATCCATCGTGGTGCCGTTCTCAAACGAGTAACCGGTGTCGCACCATGCGCACCGCAGGTTGCATCCTGCGAACCGGATGAAGACCGCCGGGGCCCCCTGCCGGGTTCCCTCGCCGGAGATGCTCGCAAAAATTTCAGTGATTCTCATAGACACATTCTGCATAGCAGGAGGTCGATTCCCACACACGGATCTTCGTGATCCGGGCGTCGATACCCGCCCCTGCACAGGCATCGTTGATCATGCCCGTGATGATGCCCGCCAGATTCTCGCTCGTCGGGTCCCCCTCGGTCGTGATGACCTCCTGGAACCGGGAGAGGCATTCGACCATCGGGTCGTCCCGATTGAGTATGACCTGATGGTCAAACCTGCCGACGACCTGTTTTATGGTATTGTAGTCGACCAGGATCTTCGATGCCGGTTCGACCGTCCCTTCCATCCAGACTTCGACACGCCACTGGTGGCCGTGGAGGCGGAAGCACTTCCCCTTGTAGTGCAGGAGGCGGTGGCTCGCCTCGAAGTAAACCTCTTTATAAATGCGTGTAGTACCAGCCATGGCTGTATCCTCCCTATCACCTTGCGCACCCCTGATGGTAAATGTTTCATTCATCCCCCCGTTTCCCGCCTCCGCGCCGGGGGGAGGGCGGCAAGGAATCACCTTTAATACCTGTCACTACGAAACATATGGGCAGAAATCTGATATCTTGTGGGAGCGGCGGAGAATCAGTAAAGGAGCATGAGCACCTTAATCCGCAAAATAGGGGTTCAACGGCGAGAACCCCCCTGCGGGGGCTGATTCTCTTCCCACGGTCTGATCATCAATTTCATCAGCCGGCAAACGCTTTTCAAAAGCTTTGCCTATCTCACGAAGAACCACGAAGGTAATCATCAATGGGAAACGGAAAATTTGCTGCGCGAAAATGTAAGCGCACCTCCAAGGAAAACCGCTGGCGCGACACCAACTACGCACGGCGCCAGCTCGGCCTTGACGTCAAATCCGACCCGCTCGAGGGTGCCCCCCAGGGACGCGGCATCGTGCTCGAGAAGGTTGGTGTCGAGGCAAAACAGCCGAACTCGGCTATCCGGAAATGTGTCCGCGTTCAGCTCATCAAGAACGGCCGTCAGGTCACGGCATTCGCCGTCGGCGACGGTGCCATCAACTTCATCGATGAACACGACGAAGTCACCATCGAGGGTATCGGCGGCAGGCTCGGTCGTTCGAAGGGAGATATCCCCGGTGTCCGCTTCCAGGTCACTGCAGTAAACAACGTCTCGCTGCGCGAGATGGTGATCGGCAAGAAGGAGAAGCCGCGCAGGTGATCGACATGACCGAGGAAAACATCACAGAAGAGACCTTCACCGAAGAACCGGTCGAACAGACCGGCCCGTCCTACCTTCTCTTTAACAAGTGGGACATCTCCGAAGTCCAGGTCAAGGACCCCGGTCTGGTCCGGTATGTCAATACCCAGTCCATGATCGTGCCGCACTCCTGCGGCAAGCGTGCAGGCACCCAGTTTGCAAAGAGCGAGATGCTCATCGTCGAGCGCCTCATCAACCGTCTCATGCAGACCGAGCACAACACCGGCAAGAAGGCCGTCACGACGAAGATTGTGAGCGACGCCTTCGACATCATCAACAAGAAGACCGGCAAGAACCCCGTCGAGGTCCTCATCGACGCCATTGCAAATGCAGGGCCCCGCGAGGAGACCGTCCGTCTGAAGTACGGTGGTATCAATGTCCCGAAGTCTGTCGATACCGCACCTCAGCGCCGTATCGACGCCGCACTGATGTTCATTGCCCGTGCCGTGCGCCAGGGAAGCCACAAGAAGAAGCGCTCGGCATCCGCCGTCCTTGCAGACGAGCTCATCGCCGCTGCAAACGGTGACGCCCGGTGCTTCTCTGTCGGAAAGAAAGAAGAACGCGAGCGTGTGGCGAAATCCGCACGATAATCTACATTTTTTTGGGTGAAATTTCATGACCAGAAGAAGAAAGATGGTTGAACGAGTCACGACGCTGATGAGCCAGCCGGAGCAGATCCGCAACATCGGTATCGTGGCTCACATCGACCACGGGAAGACCACCCTCTCCGACAACCTTCTTGCCGGGGCCGGGATGATCAGCGAAGAGATCGCAGGAAAGGCGTGCTGGATGGACTCCGACGAGGAGGAGCAGGCACGCGGTATCACCATCGACGCATCCAACGTCTCGATGGTCCACACCTACGCAGGCAAGGAGTACCTCATCAACATGATCGATACCCCCGGCCACGTGGACTTCGGCGGTGACGTGACCCGTGCAATGCGTGCGGTGGACGGTGCGGTCGTCGTCGTGGACGCGGTCGAGGGCACCATGCCCCAGACCGAGACCGTGCTGCGCCAGGCCCTCAAGGAGGGTGTGCGCCCCGTTCTCTTCATCAACAAGGTCGACCGCCTGATCAACGAGCTCAAGGTCGATGACCAGGAGATGATGATCCGTCTCGGCAAGGTCATCGACAAGGTCAACAAGCTCATCAAGGGCATGAACGAGGATGCCTACAAGGCAGGCTGGAAGCTCGATGCCGCAGCAGGTACCGTCGCATTCGGCAGCGCCCTCTACAACTGGGCGGTCTCCATCCCGTACATGAAGAAGTCCGGTGTCTCCTTCAAGGAGGTCAACGAGAAGTGTCAGGCAGGGCAGATGAAGGAGCTTGCAAAGTCGAGCCCGCTCGCAGAAGTCCTCCTCGACATGGTGGTGCGCCACCTTCCCGACCCGCTGGACGCCCAGAAGCGCCGTGTCCCCATCATCTGGCAGCACGGCGACCCGAACACCACCGAAGGCAAGTCCATGCTCGCCTGTGACCCGAACGGTCCCGCCTGCATGATGGTGACCGACATCTCCTTCGACCCCCACGCAGGCGAGGTTGCCACCGGCCGTCTCTTCTCCGGTACGATCAAGCGCGGGTCCGAGCTGTATGTCATGGGCACCGCCAAGAAGGCAAACCGTCTCTCGCAGGTCGGTATCTTCATGGGTGCCGAGCGTATTGAGGTCGAGTCCCTGACGGCAGGCAACATCGCCGCTGTCACCGGCCTCAAGGACGCCATCGTCGGTTCGACCGTCACCTCCCTTCAGGATATGCAGACCTTCGAGTCGCTGAAGCACTACTCCGAACCGGTCATGACCGTCGCGGTCGAGGCAAAGAACATGAAGGACCTCCCGAAACTCGTCGATGTCCTCCGCCAGGTCGGCAAGGAAGACCCGACCGTCGTGGTCACCATCAACGAGGAGACCGGAGAGAACCTGATCTCCGGTATGGGAGAGCTTCACCTCGAGATCATCACCCACCGTATCGCCCGTGACAAGGGTGTCGAGATCAAGACCACTCCCCCGATCGTGGTGTACCGTGAGACCATCACCACCACCGCAGGCCCGGTCGAAGGGAAATCGCCGAACCGCCACAACCGCTTCTATATCGAGCTTGAACCCCTCCCCGATGAGGTCGTCAAGATGATCAAGGACGGCGACATTTCCATGGACCTTCCCGAACTGGAACGCCGTGAGAAGCTCATCGCAGCAGGATTCGACAAGGACGAGGCAAAGAACCTCACCGCCATCCAGACGACCAACATGTTCTTCGACATGACGAAGGGTATCCAGTACCTGAACGAGACGATGGAACTGGTCCTCGACGGATGGCGCGAGGCACTCGCCGGCGGCCCGCTCGCCGACGAGCAGGTTCAGAACACGAAGATCCGCCTGCTGGATGTCAAGCTCCACGAGGACGCCATCCACCGCGGTCCGGCACAGGTCATCCCGGCCGTCCGTTCCGCCGTGAAGGCAGGTCTCCTCCTCGCAGGCGACTCGCTCCTCGAGCCGATGCAGAACATCCAGATCACCGTCCCGCAGGACCACATGGGTGCGGCAACCGCACAGATCCAGGGTCGTCGCGGTCAGGTCTACGACATGCAGTCCGAGGGTGACACGATCACCGTCATCGGCAAGGCACCGGTCGCAGAACTCTTCGGGTTTGCAGGCGATGTCCGCTCGGCAACCGAAGGCCGTGCAATGTGGTCGACGGAGTTCGCCGGCTTCGAGACCGTCCCGCAGGGTCTCCTCAAGGAGATCGTTCAGGGTATCCGGAAGAGGAAGGGCCTCAAGGAACAGATCCCCGAGCCCGCCGATTACCTCGCATAATAGAGACCACCCATACTTTTTTTCTTTGCAGCATCCCGACGGACGGCCACGGCCCTCGCCGAATATCTGCATTTTGACATTATGAGCATATTATATAATTATGAAAATTTAAAAACGTCCTTTCAGGCGTATAATACCATACCCCCTCTGCCACAACATATATTATTGAGAATTCCTTCACCCAATAGATGAATATCAGCTTAAACAGCCTATAGTACCCATATTGATAATATTAAAGACAATATTTGGGATTATAATTCTATATTACAATAAAATGACATTTTAGCACCAAAATAAAGTATTCGGCATCATTTTTTGCCCCTGCTGACACCATACCCGCGGTGGGGGGAAGTCCCTGTACAGGGCAAACTAATGTGAAATATAAAATAACACTTAATGTATGTTCACATTCGAGCATACCCACCAGACCATCGACCTGAACATCCAGGCAATGATGGATTATCTCCTGTACAGCTCGCTCTTCCTCTCGCTTGCGGCGGTCTCGAAGGCATACGTCTCATCCGTCCTGCAGGCGATGCCGGTTTCCGTCGGCGCGTGCCTGATCATGTTCCTCGTCACCTTCTCGGTGTACAACATGAACCGGAAGACCGATGAGAGCGAGGATGCGATCAACCACTCGCGGCGGTTTGCGTTTACGCAGAAGTACGCAGACGTGCTCTGGTACTCCTCCCTCGCGGGATACGCCGTTGCATTCCTCGTCGCCGGGTACTACGGCCCGTGGGCGCTTCTCGCGACCGCCGTCCCGCTCGCAAGCGGCGTCCTCTACAGCATCCCCTTCCTTCCGAAGGAATGCCGGTACCGGCGCTTAAAGGACGTCCCGCTCGTCAAAAACCTCCTCATCGGCCTTGCATGGGCGGTCCCGGTGGCGTGCCTGCCGGCCGCATGCACCGGCACCCCCTTCGGCATGATGACCGTCGTCGTCGGCCTCTTCTTCTTCCTGCTGTCGTTCATCAACTCGACGGTCTTCGATATCCGTGATGTCGCAGGCGACGCCGGAACGGGCGTGAAGACGATCCCCGTGATGCTCGGCATCCGGAAGACGAAGATCCTTCTCTCGTTTTTGAACCTCGCAGGCATCGCGGTGGTGCTCTGGCTCTGCAGGGGCGCACTGCCCTTCCTCGAGACGCTCGTCATCGCCGCCCTCGCCCTCTACGTGCAGGGCTACATCGTCTTCTTCGACGGCTCGGAGCTCAACCGCATCCTCTACGACCTCGTCGCCGACGGCCAGAACCTGCTGCTCGGCGGGATGATGTATCTCGCGGTGATCTGCGTGGTGTAGGGAGATGATACCGAAGAGTTTCTTCCCCCCCTCTTATTTTACCCTCATGGAGCAAGCGGCCCTCTTCGCATTTTCGCGACCCGCCTGAGGAATTCAGCAGGAAGGTACCTGCAATTCCACGAAAAAACACCCGATATTCATTTCGATCCCCTTTCCATTGGTTCCGTCACCGGTTATTCGGCGAACCTTCATGTATACCGGGAGAGACGGGACTATGTACAGGCGGCATTTTCAATGACATCCATCAACTACACCACAATCCTTCTCGTCGTGGCGGTTGGCACCGTCGCGATCATCGTATTCGGCACCTTCTTCGGCGTCGCATGGATCAACTCGAACCCCGGCCACTACTCCTATACCGTCACGACGGAGGGCCTCGCCGGGTACGAGGGCGGGCCCGGCGCTGAGATCATCGTCCCCCTCCCCATGCGGGACGGCGAACCGGTCTTTTCCAAAGATGAGCTCGACAACCAACAGTTCGGCAGCTGGACATCGACAGTCGTGGAGACGCCGTATGGCACGATGCTGGCATTCCGGTCGGACGGCGAAGACCTCACCGACATCACGGCGGAGTTCTCCCGGCGGTACGAACCGGGGGAGCTAAAAATAGCCAACATCCGGGAAGAATCCCTCTCGCCCCTCACCTGTGACCACAGCGACGGCCCCGCGACATGGACGAACGGAACACCGGACGTGCCGGACTACTCGTCGGTCATCTCCCTGCCGGACGACCTCGCACCGCTGGGCCCGGACGCAGGCGACATCGTCATCGACATCGATGTCGGCGTCTCGGAGGGGCTCAATCACTCGATCCTCGGGGATACGTACCGGGTGAGGATGCACGAGAGCATCCCGCCGGACGTTCGCGGGGATATCATCGTGAGCGTCGACATCACGCAGTATGCCGACGGGGCCTGGGTCTCGGTGGATTGATCCAGTTCCGAATTATTTTTTCCGCGACGGCGAGACGGGGCGCATTGAACGTACTCTCACGGTCTGCATTTCGGATGAGAGAAAAAGGTTAAAAAATGGGAATGATTCCCAAATCATTCATTATCGATGATACCGGAGAAAAAAACGCATATCCATTTTTACTCCCCCAATGAGAACCTGCCACATGTATCCTGTGTGATCCATCTTTATAGTAAACAGGGGCCCCGCTGTCACCGGATGCAGCTGGGTAGTCTGCCACCCATTGGTCAGGAATACTGAATCCATAATATGGATTATAGGCATCAGACTCCCGAACCACGAGGCCGTTCACCGTCCCGCTCGTTATCCCCGACATGATCACATTCAAATTTTCCCATGGGTCACTGTAGCTGTACACATCCGGCTGCGACCACGAATATTCAAAGATATTGTCGGCAACATTGGAATACGAGACCCAGGCCGAGTCCGAATTGGCGCCATACGAAATTGTTGTTATCGTTCCAATTACATTCGATGGAGAGGGCTGGTATACTACATCTCCAACATCACCAAGGTGGCCGGTGATAACTATACCGTCCTGTCCGTTTCTTGTTGCAGCAAAAGCGGTGGTGCCGACATACCCATTGGCAACACACTGTATCCCTCCTATGAGCGGTCTCCAGGTGTCATCCCGATCCGCTGACAATTCAGGAATTGATTCGGACGTAAAAATCACCGGGACATCTTCGATGCCTGCTTTCACTGCAGCCGAATCGATAAGGGAATGCATTTCATCGAGCGTTTCCCGGGGTACATAATCAGACTCGTCGAATATGGCAACAACAATTGTTCCGAGGAGATCGTGCCCGTAGCCGATGATCGGCCCGTCGGGATAATAATTACTCTTCATTTCGGGACGCGTATCCTCCACAATCCGGTGTAACCGGCTGTACCATTCCGACATTGCCTTCTCATCCGGAATGGTTTCCTGCATTCCCGTACTGACGACATCTCCGTTTTGGCTGTACACCGGTACATTGCCATATGCGGCAATGAGGCGGTCCGTGTAATCAGCAGAAACCGCCGCATAGGCTTCATCGTTCAGACGGTATCCCGAGACCGCACCACACAACCCGAAGATCAATAAACATGCGATGAAGAGGGGAACAACTCTCAAAATTCTTATCCTAATCAACTCCTGCCGCAATCTGATACAGAGGTGAAGATACTCAGATTGTTCCGGCAAAAGTACATTGAAAAGTTAGCATTATAAATTCTGCAAAAATATTAGATGAAAATCTAACCTAATCGGAGCATTTATATATTGTATTATTTTTTGAGATACACTCTGGCAATGATTGCCGTCTGTAATAGTATTGCAACAACACCGACGATACCCAGCAAAAGGAAAGGATCTTCTGCCATATGTGGAAAAAGGGGCTTTGCCTGAAGTCTTGGAATTGTATAATAGGTGTACAGGGCTGCAAAAGCAGTTGTATATGTGATCAGAGATGAAAGGATGACGGAAAATTTTGTGTTTCCATCAGGATTCATAAGGGCAATCCCGTTCGGAGTGAGCTCATAATACACCCATCTGTTTCCTGTATCGAGGGATTTGATCAGCCCGCTCTCATCCAATTGTTTCAGGTGATGGTGAATAGTCGAGGATTCCAAAGAAAGTTCTTTTGCAAGTTCTGAATTTGTTTTTTTTCTTGAATTCAACGACTTCAAAATCTTAATTCTTGTATCGCTGGATAATATCTCGAATATGTCTTTATTCAACACGATACCTTGCTCATCCATCGTAGTTCATTATCCAATACAACCAATATAATAATATTGGATGATTACAAATGGACTGGTTTTTTGAATTTGTCTATGGGATGCAGTAGCAAACTCCTTGTCCCCGCATAAGGTTCCATATTCCCACAAATTCGATGGAGCGACCGCCCTACGAACCCTGTTTTTCGATCATCCTTACGCGAAAGATATGGCAAAACGCATCATTTCCCTGAAGTAACGCAATAAGACAGGTTTTCACCCTACCCTCTCTGTTCTCATCCGGGTTTACCGATCTGTGTATGCAGGGTTTGACTGCACCACTGTAGTGACTCAGAAAAACCTAGGACGCAGCATATAGTTTTTTGCATTATCTTAGATGTAAATCGAAGATATTCCGAGGCTTTATCCCTCTACCCACTGGAAATTCAATCGGGTGTCGCAGGGACACCCGGAAACATGCAGCTGTTCCCGGCCGGTTTGCTGATGGTTGGTGAACCCTGCATCTGCCCGGAGGCAAGAGCAACGTTTTATCACCCCTGGTGGTCACAGGCATATAGGGTCGATACATGGATGCCATGAGGAAAACACATATGATCAGAGGATTACTGGTTTTCCTCTGCATCCTTTTTGGATGCGCGGGTGGCTGCCTCAATGAAGTACAGGAGGACACTCCTGCATCACAGAATGCGACCGCAACACCAACATCCTCATATCCGATATCGAAGGAAGAGGCTCGTGAAATTGCCCTTACCGACCCGGAAATACAGGAAATTATTCGTGGCTTCACGATCGAGACCGAAGTGCGGACGGGACAGTTGGGCCCTCCGGACGAGGGAATCTCCTATGTTGTGTACATCCATGTCTTCGATCCCGATACGGGTGAGCAGATCATCACCCACTTGGTGGCGGTCAGTTACGAGGGCGAAATCACTGAGATCTATTATCTGACCCCACCAAAAATTCCACCGGATCTTCCTCAAAATCTCTCGTGATATGGGTGAGACGATGGAGACGCCTTCGCCAATTTGGATATATTTTTACATTCTCTTAGATGAAAATCGAAGATAGGGGTTAGAAGGATTGAAGAGCTATAAACCGGTTATGAGGATTATTTTCCTATCCGCTCTACTGATATCTGTTCTAATTTTTTGCATATACGCGTTTCAATGCGACAGAGGTAATGGAACCTCAAATTTGCATGAAAGCGGCAAATTCAATTCACAAAGCCTGGGAGAGAGGATGGGCATCGGACTATATTCAGCACCGAACCATGATCACCAGTACAGCATTCCATCATTGGTACATTTGAATCACAGTACCCCTTTGGAGTGTTATCTTTATTTCAGTAACCAGATACCAGATACAACCGAATTTTTCGTTTTTGTTTTAGTGGATTTCCGGCAGGTTCCTTTTGAATTTGAGGGAGATGATGCCAATATATTGTTTAATGCATCCGTAGATCCCTATGAAGAGAAATTTTTCAGCATTACTGTGTCCAATCTGACAAGAGGGAAACACGATATGGCAATTATACTGGCTATGGAACCGAATAACCATTCAATGGATCCATCTTTCCGACTCAGCACGGATCTATCATCAGTACGGGGCATCAGATTGAATCTGATTGTTGACAATGATACCCATTACAATATTGAGTACGACAATTCCACAAATCCGCTCTTTAAACAATGTAGTTCTGATTATCCTCTGAATGATGGATTGCTGATGACAAAAGAGGCCTGTTCGAAAAAATTATGGTACACCGAAACCGGGATCCCGGGTGAAAACATTCCATATTGGATTAACTGTGCGGCTGGAGACGATTATCTCAATAAGTTTGCCATCATCACCTTTATGGATTATCAACAGGTTCCAATCAATACCAATTCATCGCAATATGCGATATTTGGAAATCTGTCTCCGGGGGAGAAAATAGCCATCCCTTCAAGCATCATGGTTCCAAATGAAACAGGGTTCCATGAATTCATGGCGGTCTGGATTCCCTTACCATTCGAGTATCACGATTACCCCTCAGGCAGTTATGAATATTGCACACAGGATAAGGGGTTGGCATCAAGTGTACGAATTGGGTTGAACGTGTCCCGATTGCCAAATGTTGTATATTGACAATATATTCTGTATATACAAAATATCGAATAACCATATTTAATCACGGAATAACTATACATGCAATGACACCCCCCGGCCGCCTCTGTCTCGACATGCACGTCCACTCCCACTACTCGTCCGACGCCTCCACGAACCCGCGGACGATTGCGGAAGGGTGGCACACGTACGGCATCCTCCCCATCGTCTGCGACCACAACAGCATCAGGGGAGCCGAGGCCACCTACCGCCTCATCCGGGAGCGCTCCCCCGGCATCCCCGCCATCCTCGCCGAGGAGATCCTCACCGCCGAGGGTGAGATCATCGGCCTCTTCCTCAATGAAGAGATCCCGCCTCATCTCCCTGCGGCGGAGACGCTGGATCTGATCGCCGATCAGGGCGCCATATCCATCGTTCCCCACCCGTTCTGCACCTACCGCTCGACCGCCATCCGCCGCGACACGCTGGAAGAGCTCGGCCACCGCATCGACATCGTCGAAGGGTACAACGCCCGCAACGTGACCCGGCAGGCGAATGTCGAGGCGCTCCGATTCGCGGCGGAGCGGGGCAAACCCGTCTCGGTCGGCTCCGACGCCCACACCCCCTTCGAGCTCTGCTCCTCGTACGCCATCCTCGAACCGTTCGACTCGCCCGCCGGTCTCATCCGCAGTCTTCGCACCGCAGAATTCCGGTACCGCAAGGTCCACCCCTCCCTTCACCGCATCTCAAAACGCATCCGGGCGGAGAGGGACGCCGCACCACGGAAACGAACAATCCCCGTCGTTCACCTCTGAAACATCCGCATCGCAGGGGGGCGGCCATCATGCGGCCCTGCCATTGTGTTCGCGTACTGTCTGCGGGGGAACAAAAACAGCGTCTTATATTCGGTGATGATACGGCCTTTCACCGGTCGGCCGACGATAGCGGAACCGGCATCTCCTCCACCGCTTCGACGATCACCTGCGTCGCATTGTGATGGTGGAAGATGGTCGGCAGGCCGTAGACGATCACATCGACCGGAATGCCGTCCTTCCGGAAGATCTTCTCGTGCATCGGGGGGAGAGCATTTCCATCCTCATAGGACGACTGCACCCGCTCCCGGACGGCATCGATATAGGCGGGATGGATGAGGTCGTCCAGCAGTACCCCCACCAGATCATCCTGATTATACCCGAAGAACTGCCGCAGCGCCGGATTCGCGTAGACCATCCTCCCCTCTGCATGGATGCCGATCATGCTCTTCGACCGGTCGAGGAGGTCGATGTAGCGCTCCTCGGCGAGGAGGAGGGACTCGAGCGCCTTTCTGTGATGGATCATAATCGCCGCCTGATGAACGATCGTCTCGATGAGCGAGGGATTGCCCGGCTCCTGTGCCCGTTCGGTGATGAGGAGAACGGTCCCCAGCATCTCCCCGCCCGAATAGATCCCCATCGTCGAAAGAGAAATCCCCTTCATCTTCCTGAGGCCCATGGCAAGCTGCCTTCCGCCCGAACCCGCAAGGAACCTGCAGTAATCCCCACCGGTACACTCGGTGACATGCGGCGGTGAGAAGGGGAGAAGCGCCCCCTTCGTGCAGTGCATCCCGAGAAGCTCCGCGTCGCGGAGATATTCATAGACGGAATCGTCCTGCCATTTTCTCCCCCGGCGCACCGCCTCGATGGTATAGAGCCCTTCGTTGTACGAGAAGAGAACGATGGCGGAGTTCTGTGCCGCCCATGAGAGGGAGTCGGCGGTATACCGGAAGATGTTCTCCCCCTCCCCGAGCATGATGAGCCCGGTCGCCGACTCGGTGAGGATGGTCATCTCCTTCATGAGCTCCTGCTGCGCCTGCTGGATGCGTTTGGTCGCGGTGATGTCCCGTCCCACCGACTGGTACTCGATGATGCTGCCCGATGCATCGAAGATCCCGCGGTTGCTCCACTGGTGCCATGCCTCGCTCCCGTCGGGCATGATGACGGGGTTGTCCACGGTGACCACCGGGTTGTCCGGCGTGATCGCCGAGAAGTCCCGCAGGACGCGTCCCAGGTACTCCTTCGGTATCTGTGGGGGGAAGATCGTCCCGGCAACGGTCTGGGGGTCGAGCCCGAAGGCACGGCAGTAGGCCTGATTGGCAAAGACGATGGTGTGATCCGGCAGATACCGGATGATAAATTCAGTCTGGTCCTCCACCACGGCACGGTAGAGCTCCTCACTTCGTTCAAGCCGTTTCTGGCAGAGGCGTTTCTTCGTGATATCCTCGAAGAGAAGGGTGGTCCCGTTCTTCCCGTTCTCGAGCACCGCCCCTATCACCTTGGCGCGGAAGATGTGCACGTCACCCTCCGAGACGATCTCGATCTCCTTTGCAAAGGTCTCCCCGGACGCCCCACCGATGTTCGCCGCGATCTCATCGTCGACGAGGCTGAAACAGAGCTCGGCGAGGGGGCGCCCGAGCACATCCCGCCGTCTGAGCCCCTCGAGGTCGAGGAAGGCATCGTTTGCGAAGGTGATCACCCGGTCATCGTCGAGGACGAGGAGACAGTCCGATGTGAGGGAGAGCATCTCGGAGAGCGGGAGGCGGTTCGAGAGAAAATAGAGTTTGGCGGTGCAGACCTTCTTCATCTCCACCTCTCCCGAGGTGAGCATGATATCGAGATACTTGGCGACGGAGTTCCGGTTCGTCTGGAGGCTCTTCGAGAGATCGGTGATACTCATCCCACGCGGGTGGGACCTGAGCGTCCGCTTGATCTTCTCCATCTCAGGAACATACTGCTGCACCGTACATCACTGTCCTTTTATGATCTATTCCGGACATTTGCCATGAATATTCGGTTGGGTAAAATGTGCAGGGGGAAACTATAAGTGCAAAATATTCGCGCAATACTGCTGAATTTCGCAATAAATAGTTTACGGTACCTGGGCACGCCGCACCCGTGCGGATGCCCGAAAGAAAAGAAAAAAAATTATTCGGAGGTGGTCTCCGCCTCATCCGGCTGTTCGGAGGTTTCGGCATTTCCTCTTTCTTCAGATGTTGAAGCCTCGTCTGCCGGCGGTTCAGTCATAATATTCCTGTTCCGGGTACCGATGAGATAACCGCCGGCTGCAACTGCGATGACGAGGATCACGAGGCCGAATATCCATCCGAAGGAGATTCCCTGCGGGCCCTGCTCCGTCGGGAAGGGCGTGCCGCGGGGGACCGGTGTCTCCGTCGCGTCGGTCGGGACGTGCGTCATCGAGGTCGTCGCCCCCGTCGCGGTCGGGCCGGTCGTCACCGGGGTCGCGGTGTCACCCGGCGTCGACGTTCCCGTAGGCGCCGTCGTCGGCACGGCCGAGGCCGTGGGAGAGGCGGTCGCTCCGGCGGTGGCCGTTGCCGTCGGCGTCGCGGTCGTGGCAGCCGTGGTCGGCGCAGCCGTCGGTTCCGCCGTATCCGTTGCCGTCGGCGTCACCGTCGGGGTCATCGTCACGGTCGGCGACGGGATGCCAGCGGGAAGGGTGCCGCCCGGCGTCGGGATCTTCGTGTACGTCGGGGTTGCATACCAGAACGACGTCGCCGTCGGGGTCGGCGTCGGCGCGATATACGTCGGCGTCGGCGTGTAGATGTGCGCAACCGTCGGCGTAAAGAGCGGAATATACGTAAACTCCTTCACCGCAAACGAGACGTCATACGCCGTCCCGTCCGTATCGGTGAAGAGCCCCGCGGACCATTTCGGGGTCACCGTCCATGTTCCCGCGACCGGCAGGTACTCCCCCGGAATATGATACACGAGGGAGACCGGATCCCCGGACGGGCAGATGAGGGCGTCCCCGCCGTTCGCATCGAAGATCACCCCGACCTCACCGTCGCACTCCGGGTTGACCCGCCCGGCTTCGCTGTCGGATTCATCCGCGTCCGGCAGGAAATAATAGGAACCGGACGGGCCTGCGAAGGACATCGTGCAGCCACTGGTGTCGACGAAGAGGCTGGCACCGTCGATGTAGGCAAGGGTCAGGGTCACCGTCAGGTCATCGCCCTCATAGACCGTGGACGAGCCCCCGTCGTTCCAGACCGTCAGGGCCGAGACATGGAGCGTCGTGCCGGTCTTGTCATAGACGCCGGGACCGGCATCGGCGGCCACCTGGGTCTGGGCCGCCACGCCCGTACAGAGCAGTCCGCAGAGGAGAAGCAGGCAGACCGCCGATGTATAGCAAATGGGATATTTCATGAACACACCACATACCATCAGATCACCACACCATGATGTGATGGATGTACAATATTCATTTATAGCTTTATATAGGATTTTTTAATTTAATTGACCTGCATTTCCCATTGAGGGCGATATATTTCCTCAAACAGGGCAAAATGGAACAAATCATCATGGATTCGGGGGGTGCCGCAGATTTTTCGTTTCCGGCGACCAACAATTCCACTGATTGACATGTCCTTTCAGTTTGCCCACCGGATGGGGGCCGTCCCCGAATCGTTTCTGGACACGCTCTTTGCGGTCTCATCCGACCCTTCGATCATCTCGTTTGCAGGCGGCCTTCCCTCGTCGGAGCTCATCGATGTCGAGGGTATCGCCGAGGCGACCGCCGGCGTGATGGCAGACGACGGCAGGTCCGCCCTCCAGTACTCCACCTGCGACGGGTACCTCCCGCTCCGGGAATGGATCGCCGAGCGCTACTCCCGGCGCCTCGGGATAGCCGCCCGCCCGGAGGACGTTCGCATCGTCAACGGGTCCCAGCAGTGCCTCGACCTCGTCGCGAAGATCTTCTGCAACCCCGGGGACGTCATCGGGATGGAACGCCCCGGCTACCTCGGCGCCGTCGAGGCGTTCTCCATCTACGAGCCCGCCATCTGCGGTGTTCCCCTCGCTCCGGAAGGCGGCCCTGAGATCGGTGCATTCACCCGTCTGCTTGCAGAGAAGAACCCCGTCTTCTTCTACGGCATCCCGAACTTCCAGAACCCATCCGGGACGTCCTACCCGGAGGCGGTGCGCCGGGAGGTCGGCACCCTCTGCCGTGAGCACGGCGTGCCCTTCTACGAGGACGACGCCTTCGGCGAACTCGCCTTCGACGGCCGCCCCCGGATGCCGGTGAAACGGTGGGCGAAGGAGTACGGCATCGTGAGCGGATCGTTTTCGAAGACCGTCGCGCCCGGAATGCGGATAGGATGGCTGTGGGCGCCGGAGGAGATCATCCGGGCGTTCGATATCGCCAAGCAGGCGGCCGACCTCCACTCGAACCACCTCTCCCAGATGATCATGCACCGGTACCTGACGACCCACGACTACGATGCCCACCTCGCGACCGTGCGCCGCACCTATGCGGCAAACTGCCGCCTGATGAGCGATCTCCTCGACGACCTCCTCCCGGACTGGACCCACACCCGCCCCGAGGGGGGCATGTTCATGACGGCGGAGCTGCCGGCGGGCGTCTCCTCGATGGCGCTCTTCGAAGAGGGCCTCCGGGAGCGGGTCGCGGTCATGCCCGGCGGACCCTTCTTTGCCGGTGGCGGCGGGGACGACTGCATCCGCCTGAACATCTCCACCGTGGGCGGGGAGGAGATCAGGGAAGGCATGGACCGCCTCGTCCGGGCGGCCCGCACGCTTTCCTCGTAAACGGCCGATACGGGGCGGTTGGGACCACCTGTCCCCGCATCGCCGCACTGCACGGGCCATCCCCGTTCTCCCCGTGAATACGGACCTTCCGGGGGAACCAACCCTTTTTTACCAGAAGAAATGTACCTCTCACTACTGATCACATGGCCGAATACTACAGCTTACAGGAACTGATGCGGATGATTGCAAAGGCGGTGGAGGCGATCGCCGACACGGTCTCGGACCAGGAGGCACGAGAGTTCGTGGGGGAGGTCCTGATGGCGAAGCGGATCTACGTCACCGGTGCGGGCAGGTCCGGGCTGATGGCCAAGGCCTTTGCGATGCGGCTGATGCACCTCGGGTTCGAGAGCTATGTCGTCGGAGAGACGATCACGCCCGCGATGCACGACGACGACCTGCTGGTCGCATTCTCCGGGTCCGGCGAAACCCGCTCCATCGCGGACATCTGCCGGACGGCGCAGACCGTCGGCGGCACGGTGGCGCTCATCACCACCAATCCCGATTCGACGGTGGCGCAGGTCGCCGACCTCCTCGTCGTCCTCAACAGCAATCCCTATGATATCGGTGGCCTCCCGACGGAGTTCGGGATCCGCCAGCTCACGGGCGAGCACCGTAGCGACGCCGGGTACACTCCCAAAGCCCCCATCGGCTCCATCTACGAAACGGCGGCGGGCGTCTTCGCCGACTCGGTCATCATCGCCCTGATGCAGATCAGGCACTGCGGGATGGACGAGGTCATCCGGCGGTACGCGAATATTCAGTAAATGAGTGAGATACGGTATACTTCTGTAAACAGAGGATCCATTCTCACAAACAATATTATGGCACCATTTCCTTTATTTAAAAATTCAATGAATTCTGAATAAAAAATTGGAAGGAATACAAATTCACTCTTGTTCGCAGGCGTTGCTATGAAGTGCTCTTTGGAAAACACTGTGCCTTTATCAAGTATTTCAATCCACACAACCAACAAGGTTGTCAGTCTACACAACCTCAAGGGGTGTGACCCCCTCAGAGAGTGTAAATCGTGACGGGAACCCGATTTCAATCCACACACCCGATTATGGGTGTGACTTTGCGCCAATTTGAATTCTGGACCTGTCTAATATTTCAATCCACGCACCCATGAAGAGTGCGACAACCTTGCGGGATAATTGTCCTATAAGATGCCATTTCAATTCACACACCCAAGTAAGGTGTGACTCACGAAACCGGGACTCAACCTACCTTGACAACCTATTTCAATCCATACATTCCAGAGGTGACTGAGGAACTCGACCTTCGGAATGTTCCGGTGGTCATTTCAATCCACATACCAATGAATGGTGTGACTCCGGGCGAACGTCTCCGCTCCGAACTTCGCGAAATTTCAACCCACACACCCACGAAGGGTGTGACCACCGGGATGAGGACCTGGGCAGGGTAGACCTTCTTATTTCAATCCACACACCCGCGGGAGGTGTGACCAAGTCCCACAAAGATGATCAGAGGCGGTTCCATATTTCAATCCACACGCCCATCAAGGGAATGACTTCTATCCTGTATCTTGACTATCTCACAGGTAATATTTCAATCCACACACCCGCGAGGGGTGTGACCCCCTTCGCCTTGCGCCGGCTCTGGGCGATCTGGTTATTTCAATCCACACACCCGCGAGGGGTGTGACACCGACCGACGCCGACAGTTATGGTCCCGGCGTATTTCAATCCACACACCCGCGAGGGGTGTGACGCAGATCCGGCGCCGGCAACTCCGGCCGCTGATATTTCAATCCACACACCCGCGAGGGGTGTGACGATATAAACTTCACCTTTATTCTGAGAGGATCGGAATTTCAATCCACACACCCGCGAGGGGTGTGACATTTCTTTCCGTTCCCCGAAGTGAGGTGCATCAAGATTTCAATCCACACACCCGCGAGGGGTGTGACTAGTGCCTGACAGAGAAGACGCATTTAACTGGAATTTCAATCCACACACCCGCGAGGGGTGTGACTCGGTGATATCGAAATCTTCGACGTTGCCAACAGTATTTCAATCCACACACCCGCGAGGGGTGTGACCGGAGACCCCCTTGACCTGACAGGGCGAACAGTATTTCAATCCACACACCCGCGAGGGGTGTGACGTATAAGATCGAGGCCCCCCATCCGGTCTACACCATATTTCAATCCACACACCCGCGAGGGGTGTGACGACATATACGACACCTACACGCCCGAAGAATCGGAATTTCAATCCACACACCCGCGAGGGGTGTGACGCAGTCTGGCATAGTGGGAGTCAATGGTATCATAATTTCAATCCACACACCCGCGAGGGGTGTGACCTGGGCATTTGTTTACTCCATGACCCTCCATAGATTTCAATCCACACACCCGCGAGGGGTGTGACGAGGGTGTCGAGCCGCTCGAGGAACGGATAAAGATTTCAATCCACACACCCGCGAGGGGTGTGACGCGAGCGTTCGCCGGTCGCGGAGAATCTCGGCGTATTTCAATCCACACACCCGCGAGGGGTGTGACGGCCGCGTTCACGGACTTTTTGTGGCGGGCATTCACATTTCAATCCACACACCCGCGAGGGGTGTGACCCGATTTCGTGGATTATTGCGCCGAGAAGGATATATTTCAATCCACACACCCGCGAGGGGTGTGACGGGCGGGCCACTCATTCACTCACCTTTCACCCGTATTTCAATCCACACACCCGCGAGGGGTGTGACCAGGCGCCGCCCTGTCCTCCTCTGTCCAGGAACTATTTCAATCCACACACCCGCGAGGGGTGTGACGCAAAAGCTCCTGTATATCCTCTTAATTCTGGATATTTCAATCCACACACCCGCGAGGGGTGTGACCAATGAATCGTGGCATCACTGAACACCCCATATTATTTCAATCCACACACCCGCGAGGGGTGTGACGACCGAAGTCCGCTACGCCATCGCCCTCCTCAATATTTCAATCCACACACCCGCGAGGGGTGTGACTAGCTGTCCACATTATCAGGAATGTATAGCAAGGGATTTCAATCCACACACCCGCGAGGGGTGTGACTCTATAGCTTAAATATAGCTTTCGGTTATATGGTATTTCAATCCACACACCCGCGAGGGGTGTGACGCCCTGCCGAAAGTTCCGCACCCTCGTCCGTGGATTTCAATCCACACACCCGCGAGGGGTGTGACTGTTATGATAGAGGCATGCGGGGAATATGCAGAAATTTCAATCCACACACCCGCGAGGGGTGTGACTGCCCTGGCTATACCAGTGCCCAAAGCCAGGCACATTTCAATCCACACACCCGCGAGGGGTGTGACGTTCCGACAACATATAGCAGCCCTTGATGAACAAATTTCAATCCACACACCCGCGAGGGGTGTGACGGGGGCTGCGCCGACGTTCCGACCGCCTCTGCTATTTCAATCCACACACCCGCGAGGGGTGTGACTGAGACGGGATGATCTTCCGTCCAGCTCATATTATTTCAATCCACACACCCGCGAGGGGTGTGACCTTAAGTGGTTTGCAGATCGTGGGTACCCGAACGATTTCAATCCACACACCCGCGAGGGGTGTGACGTGTATGGAAGGACAAGCCGAGGACGATGATCCAATTTCAATCCACACACCCGCGAGGGGTGTGACGTTGGCTTTTGAGTAGTCTGTGCGGCCCTGTAGATTTCAATCCACACACCCGCGAGGGGTGTGACATGCGTGGAGCGGTGAAGGTGGACTCCTGGAACAATTTCAATCCACACACCCGCGAGGGGTGTGACGCCAACAATTTATATGCAAAGTGGTGATTACCTGGGCTATTTCAATCCACACACCCGCGAGGGGTGTGACGCCGGAGTCGCTGAAGGTTATTACGGGGCAAATTATATTTCAATCCACACACCCGCGAGGGGTGTGACTGCGCATGTGATGAGTGCAAAGCGTGTTGCGAAAGATTTCAATCCACACACCCGCGAGGGGTGTGACGCCAATAATGGCCATGCAGATAATTAGGGACACAAAATTTCAATCCACACACCCGCGAGGGGTGTGACTACTAAGCTCGGAAAAGCAGACCCGTAAACAGATATTTCAATCCACACACCCGCGAGGGGTGTGACAACCCCAATGGATGTGTTGGGACCCGGACTGTCGTATTTCAATCCACACACCCGCGAGGGGTGTGACCCTCATGGAAACGCATATGTAAGGCGCTCCTACGATTTCAATCCACACACCCGCGAGGGGTGTGACCTGTTTTGTTGGCATCCGCACCCGTGAGAGCCTATTTCAATCCACACACCCGCGAGGGGTGTGACTCTGGGGACTCAAGAGAGGTCAACCTCCATGCGGATTTCAATCCACACACCCGCGAGGGGTGTGACCGTCCTCGTAGGTGCTGCGGACGGTCACGCGGTTATTTCAATCCACACACCCGCGAGGGGTGTGACGATTCTGATTATAATAAAAATGGTGTGACGATAATTTCAATCCACACACCCGCGAGGGGTGTGACTTTGTTGTTTGTGAGCTTGAAACGAACTACCCTATTTCAATCCACACACCCGCGAGGGGTGTGACGATGATCTCTCCCGGGTTGTAGTCGTCGGCGAGATTTCAATCCACACACCCGCGAGGGGTGTGACCTTCGCCAGCGCCCCGACCTGTCGCCGTTTGGCATTTCAATCCACACACCCGCGAGGGGTGTGACGGAATCGGGACGTGTCGGATCTGGTTAAAGGACGTATTTCAATCCACACACCCGCGAGGGGTGTGACGTCACCTCCTTGATGATCTGGTCACGTTTCAGGAGATTTCAATCCACACACCCGCGAGGGGTGTGACTTGTTCACGAGGGTCCACGGGCCGGTCGATTCCTCTTTATTTCAATCCACACACCCGCGAGGGGTGTGACGAGCGCCGATTACAGAACGCCCGGGAGCACATGATTTCAATCCACACACCCGCGAGGGGTGTGACTTGTGTCCTGGCTCGGTGTTAGAGTGAGCGATAATATTTCAATCCACACACCCGCGAGGGGTGTGACCAGCATCGGGCAGATCTGTCGCCGGAAGTTCTTATTTCAATCCACACACCCGCGAGGGGTGTGACTTTTCCATCTCTCCGGTCCTGGGGGTTCATGATATTTCAATCCACACACCCGCGAGGGGTGTGACTCTTCAGGGGATTTCCCGTTCTCCTTGGCGTATTATTTCAATCCACACACCCGCGAGGGGTGTGACTTTAGCAGATATGTGGTAGGAGAGGATGTCAAGTATTTCAATCCACACACCCGCGAGGGGTGTGACCATCTACTCTTGCTCGATGTTGGGCGATAACTAATTTCAATCCACACACCCGCGAGGGGTGTGACTTCAGACATTGACATTCTCCCCCTGCTTTTTTGTATTTCAATCCACACACCCGCGAGGGGTGTGACTGCGTCCGGTCGCGTCCGAGATACTTTGCCAGTTTCGATTTCAATCCACACACCCGCGAGGGGTGTGACGCCGTTGGCGTTGGCCAAATTTTCACCATTGATGATTTCAATCCACACACCCGCGAGGGGTGTGACGGGGAATTTGAACATACCTTTGTTCCCCAGGTTATTTCAATCCACACACCCGCGAGGGGTGTGACCGTAAAGCTCGTCCATGCGCTGGCCAACATACTCCTATTTCAATCCACACACCCGCGAGGGGTGTGACGGCAAAAGCTCCTGTATATCCTCTTAATTCTGGATATTTCAATCCACACACCCGCGAGGGGTGTGACACCTCATCAATTAGCCGGCCATCATCCCCTATACATTTCAATCCACACACCCGCGAGGGGTGTGACCTTGTCCATCTCGGCGGTGATCCCTTTCAGGGCGATTTCAATCCACACACCCGCGAGGGGTGTGACATTTTTTTGCTAGCTACGGCTAATCATGTACCTATGATTTCAATCCACACACCCGCGAGGGGTGTGACCGGCGGCGAGTTCGTCGGATGGTTCGATATCGTTATTTCAATCCACACACCCGCGAGGGGTGTGACCGTAGCCGGTGATCGTGCCTGCGGTGTCGTGGAATTTCAATCCACACACCCGCGAGGGGTGTGACCCGTTGATCTGGAGTTTCATCACGCACCTCCATCATTTCAATCCACACACCCGCGAGGGGTGTGACTCCGATAGGTTGGGGTTGTCGTCGAGGGTAAAATGATTTCAATCCACACACCCGCGAGGGGTGTGACGGCGTTGCCGCCCTTCATGTGAGCGAGGAGCAGATTTCAATCCACACACCCGCGAGGGGTGTGACTATAAGGATGATACCACACAACACCACCTAGAAAATTTCAATCCACACACCCGCGAGGGGTGTGACCAGGTTCTACCAGAACTGCCTCGGCTACTACAAGATTTCAATCCACACACCCGCGAGGGGTGTGACCCGGCAGGGGATCTCCTTATCACTGGCAAAACGATTTCAATCCACACACCCGCGAGGGGTGTGACTCTCCGTTCCCGGGGCTAAGCAGTTTATGACGATATTTCAATCCACACACCCGCGAGGGGTGTGACTGTCAAACCGATAGAAGAGAGGGATGCAACTCTATTTCAATCCACACACCCGCGAGGGGTGTGACAAATGGGGGGCTTCTCATGAGCGAGCGGTACATCATTTCAATCCACACACCCGCGAGGGGTGTGACGCCTGTGACACTCATCGCCGACGCACTCGGAGAATTTCAATCCACACACCCGCGAGGGGTGTGACGCCTGGAAACGCCCAGATTGCCCCCCAAATGGAATTTCAATCCACACACCCGCGAGGGGTGTGACACCTCGTTTTTGTTCGCTTTCAGCGTCTTTGTGTATTTCAATCCACACACCCGCGAGGGGTGTGACACAGATCCGGTGCGGTATCGACCCGGACGAATGGATTTCAATCCACACACCCGCGAGGGGTGTGACTGCAACCTATTCGGAACGTGAGATAACCGAATCAGGCTATTACAATGTCTTATTCCCTGCACATATATCATATTTTGTTGAGATTCCAAGGCTGGAGAAAAATTCATTGGAATAAATAATATTGTGTGATTTTTAATATCGGGATGGCAAACATTACGCGATTCCCATTCGAAGGCACGATTCTCCAAAAGGATTAAAATGGATAACGTGAAGTTCTCCGCGAACCTCCTTGCAATTTCATGGCCGCTTCAGGTTCGCAGAGCTCAAATCAATAGGAATCCTTCCGGGTCATACCCTTCCTTGGTACCATAGTGCTCCACCCTGTTCTGCCAGTTTTTCCCCAGGTAATAAAATCGAAGACTGTCCTTCTTCTCGTCGATGATTTCGCACAACGCATGTTTAAGGTTTGCAAACTGCGCAGGGTCGACCAGGCACTCAAAGACCGAGTTCTGCACCCGCTGTCCGTAGTTCATGCAGACTTTTGCAACCTTCCTCAGCCTCTTCCTTCCTTCATCCGTTTCGGTATTTACATCGTAGGTAACCAAAACCATCATAATAATCCCTCAATTCATGAAAAACGGCGGGTATCCGTCAATATCCCCTCGCAGATAGCGGGCCAGAAGCATTGCCTGAACATAGGGAACCAATCCCACAGGAATCTTTTCCTTGAGATAGGGGTGCGTGATCTGGTCCTGCTTTCTCTTCTGCCATGCTCCAAGGACCGCCTTTCTCCCCTCATCGGTCATGATCACGGCACCATTTTCTTTCTTGTAAAAATCCTTCCCGGCGAGCTGCCTCAGATTGACGAGATTCAGCGCTAAGCGATCGGCCAGGAATGGCCTCAGTTCCTCCATCAGGTCAAGGGCAAGGCTCGCCCTTCCTGGCCGGTCCGTATGGAAAAATCCAACATACGGGTCAAGCCCGACCGTCTCCAGGGCAGATTCGACGTCATGGGCAAGGAGGGTGTAGAGGAAAGAGAGAAGGGCATTCATGTTATCGAGCGGTGGCCTCCTGTTCCTCTGGTACAAATAGAAGTCCTCTTTTTGCAGAAGGATCAGTTCATCCAGAACATCGAAATAGTATTTTGCACAGTTACCCTCAATTCCCCTTAAGGTATCGGGATCCATGCAACCTTCTATTTTCAAAAGATTCTCAATCAGAAGGTCGTCGGCACCACGAATCCTGTTGCAGTTGATGCTCTCACCATGATCGCGGATGCTGCGCCCAAGGACAGTCCGGCAGTTGACAATTTTCCCGACGATGAACGCCCGTGCAATATCCAGTGAATCCTCCCGGTTATCGGCTCTTCGATACTGAGTTCTCCGGAGAAGTACATTCCCCCTGACTCTGCCATTCACTCGTGCCAGAAATTTTCCGGATGGCGAGAGAAAAGAGAGGCCGACATTGTTATCGGTGCACAGCCGCATCAACTGCGGACTTGCCCCCATGTAACCAAAGCAGACAATTCCTTCGAGGGTATGGACAGGGATGCGGAATGCGTTCTTCCCATCGATCTTCACAATAACATTCTCTCCCTCCCGTGTCAGATAAGAATCGGGGGTTGTAACATACAGCGTATTGAGGAGCTTTCGCATATCATCACCCTCAAATAATTCTCATAATATCTACAGCCATGCTCAGCAACTCCTCAATAATCGGTAATAGCAGCGTCATTCACATGCTTCTGGATATACCGGTCAACCGCCTGCTTCTTTTTGGTCAATTTCGGAAAACATACATTGACCAGTGAACAGGAGCGGCAATTTCTGGATGGATCTGCCATCGGCGTGATTCCTCTCTCGAATAAATCATGCATTTCGTCAGCAAGTGCCCGAACGGTATTTCGCAGTTCATCCGTGATACTGAGATGAACCCGCCTGCGTATCTCGTGATAATAGAAATCTGCAGATGTAATGGTTACGCCATACATCTCTTCGAGGCACATCACCTGAGCACACAGCTGCACCTCATCGCACTCGTCAATCTTCGGCTTTCCCCGTTTATACTCAACTGGATTCAACCTCCAGAGCCCCTCGTGATCTGGAAGGGATATGCCCTCTAAAGACCGGATGTACTCGATCACATCAGCAACCCCGGAAAATCCGAGCGTATAAGATACGAGGGGAAATGCACGCGAAACAACAGTATCGCCTCTCGTTTCGAAGAAGAACGGGTCATCCACTCTCGTATGAATGAAATGTCCTTCAGCAGTACGGAGGTTGTCCTCCCATTGCCGCTCGATATGTATCAGTGCCCATTGGCGGCGGCAAAATGAAAAATGCTGTATGCCGGACAACGCTAGCAGGTCGTCATCGGCATATCTGCGCCGCCTCATAACTTCTCAATCATCTCGACGCCTTCAGGAATATCCTCAGAAATCGTGACACTATAGTCCTTGAACGACCGGGCAGGAAGATCCTTTGAGAGACGTTCTATGTTCACCTTGTCAAAGAGGATGTGCGACTGGCAGCGGCCGAGTTCGTTGTCATGTTTGAAGACGATCAGTTTTCTCGCAGACATCTTCCCGCGTGCCGCGGAATGGTCATGCTCGAACATATTGACGAGGCTCTCCCAGAAGAGGTCCAGGTCCTCCTCGGAAAGCCCGGTCGTCTTCTTTGCAAGATGGGGGGAGACATACCCCTCTGCCCGGTACAGTGCATACGGGATCACCTGTTTCTTCCCCATCGTCTGGCCTTTTTCGGCATCCTTTTCATTTGCCACCGCAAGGCGGGTGACGGTGATCTCCTGCTGGTAGATGGGATCCTGGCTTCGGGCAAAATTGATCTGAACGGGGCCCCGTACCTGTCCGCAGTTCACCTCCGTCGCCATTACCGCACCAAAGGCCCGGATATCAAAGAAATTCCGGCACATGAATTTTGTCAGTTCATCGTCCTTGGGTTTCTTCTTGGAGGGTTCAATGCCGAGATAATCATACGCCTTCTTGTGCTGGTCATTGAGAACAGCGCCCGACTTCACATAGATGTCGTAACCCGCCTCTTCGTTTTTCACCAGGTCGACATAGTCACGCACCTTGCGTTTCAGGCAGACATCGGTTACGATGCCATGCCCGGTCTGGGGGTCCACCCGCGGCATGTTCCCCATATCCGGGTCACCGTTCGGATTTCCGTTCTCGACATCGAACAACAAGACAAATTCATACCGGTTTTTGATAATTTCACTCATTTTTACTCCTCCTCGACTGCTTTTTCGTTCTTCTTACTGTAGTTGGCCTTGCGCTGGTGGTAATAGCCAAGCATGAACATCCCCTGCTCTTCCAGCGTCAGATATTCGGGAAACGCATCAACTCCCGAAAGGATCTCCTCGATCGACTGGGTCGTTTTAAATCCCCAGTCAGACTTTGCAATATGGTGCTGTGCCAGTTTCAGGAGAACCGGATATACCACGGCGGGTGTCGTCGACGCACTGCTGAAATATTTGCTGGTGATCGTGCTGCCCATATTCTTGTTCGTCTCGCTCTGCACCTTCTCGAGGACGGCAAAGAGCCTTCCCAGACGGTAGGGCACATCAGGGTTTTCTTCATTCAATTTCACGGAAATCAGTTCCTCCTTCAGGGGTGATGAGCCGGATCTGCTCTGCCTCAGCAGGTAAGCCTTGATGAATCCGGCCCGTGCATAATTAATCGACCGCTCAACTTTCACACGACTTAGAATCGCACTGTACATCTGCACCGGATAGCCCGTTCCGTTCAGAATTGACCGCATCAGGAGCCCGCCGAGGATAGGCGATGCTTCCTTGCGATCCGCACTTTTCGGACTCGTCTCTTTCAGTAATTGATAAGGTGTGACGAATGGCGATCCGAAATCGTCCCGGATAATCTCCATATCGAGATAATGCCGTGCAATCTTTTCGATGAACTCTCCAAAGATATCGACATACCAGAACCGCACGGCTAGTCTCGCATTGTTCGGTGCAAGGCCCAGAATGAAGAATTTCGTATCAGCATCCGTGCCGAGATCGTCACGGTTCAGATGCCTTCCTCTCCGGACCTTGTTGAGGATATCTCCCATCTGTCGGATGGTTTTCGCATCCCGGATGCGGGAATCATCTTCCCCTTCCGTGATGCCGTTTTCATTCTCCTTCCCCTTCGGAGGATTGAAAAAGAATCCTGCAAGGTCCTCACAGGATGAATTGCTCGTTTCAGCCCAGTAAACCACAGTAGAATCTCCAATGCGAATCCGGTTCCTCTCTGAAGCAAGCATATGGTTCAGGGTCGTGGTGTACTTGAACATCGAGAGGGTTCCGACCGGGGAATTGTAACTCTGCCCCTTCCCATAGGACTCGAACGCATCCGCGTTGAAGCTGACAAGACTTGCCCCGGAACTCTGGGCACCGGTGACCCCTTTGATCTTCTGATGCAACCGGGCCACCGGCTCAGCGTTTCCAGTCACCAGGCATTGGGATATCTGTTCATCTTTGGCAGATTCTCGTGCATAATGACTTTCCCAGAGAGCCCGTATGGCAGGTATTTTATGTAGATAAGCCCCTTCACATTCAAAGATCACATTTCCTCCGGTGAAAATGTCATCCTTGTAATCCTGAATTTTTGGATGATCCAGGGCTGTTTCAGGATTCCATGCATCCAGAAACGTGAGCAGGGATGCGACCGCAGGGATATTTGTGCCATCAAGAATCTCGTGATGAAGTCCTTTGAATGCCTGAAAGCGGTCTTCGGAAGGCCCATGTACAAGAAGTGTTCCTTTCTCATTCTCTTCCAGCACAGTACAGCCGGAGGGGTTTTCACCATTCGCCGCGGATGGATATTTCTTCTGGAAATCGGCCTTTTTCAGCCATTCAACGCCGAGAACATACTTCGCATTGTCACAGAGGAAATATGGTGGAGGGTTTTTCCCCGAGCGGCTCTCCTGCATCGGGACATCCATCAGCTGGAAGCGTAATCTGGCATCATCGCTTCCGAGGGCAACGATATTGTTCAATTCACCTTCCGGTGAAAGAACAAAAACAAAAGAGACTTTTGCATTGCTGGAACCGTATTCTGATATTTCAACGGCGGGATCGTCCTTGAGAATGTCGTAGTACCGGCACAAGGACTGAATGATCAAGAGACACCTCCATATGCCAGACACCTCTCCAAATCGATGACACCGTCAACCATATTCGCCCGGAAGAATATGGCCTTCATGTCATCCGCAAAATCAATGTCATAGAGCATGAAGCCGAGATCCTTCTCCCCGCCGTTTTTCCCGGTATAGTACGACCCCGGAATCTCTCCCTCGACAAACTCGAAGTTCACCGGAAATTCCCGGCAGCCAAAATACGGGTGGTGGAAACATTGCCCCTTCCTCATTCGGCGAAGGGCGACATTGTAGTGCTTCTCCGGAGTGTCGTCGGGACCCGCCTCCTTTGTCATCTCAAAGTGCGCCTCAATGCAGTAGCACACATCGCGGAGGACAAGGGATGCGCGCTGCACCCGGTCATCATTCGGGTCAAGGTGCAGTGACACTTCCCCGCCTTTGAGCGCGCTCTTAACATTTGAAGCGGGAATTTTGCTGTTGACTTCGTTTCTCCGGATATTATCAAATTTTATCGGATTCAGGACATGTATCCGGTCAATTTTCCATGAAATGGCAGGTTTCCAGTATATCGCTTCAAGAATGCCCCGTGCAGCCGACGGGGTCATGACGTCATAGCTGACCCGCTCGACCTTCATCTCGGGCCGGGTAAAGCAGGCATAGTCCCCCCATACTTTCAATCTAATTCCAAAACCTATGGCAATCACCTCCCTAGATAATCAATAATAAATTTTCAGCATCGTTATATTTTTTGTTCAATAATCCAACTGACTCAGAATACGATTCCATGCAATTCTTCAGCACGTAGTACTTCTCAGCGATCAGTTCCACCGCCCCTTCCCGCTCCATCTCCCTGAACTCATTCGGATAGACATTGACCGAATATCCTTGAAGTCTCCGGGCAAATCTTCCGGGAAAACCTTCGCGACGAACCCGCTCGATGATGTCCCGTGCCTGTGCATCATAGAGGATGACTACGTCCCGCGTATTATCCTCGATAAACGAAAACGAGGTCCCGACATCCTCAAATGGAAATTCCATTTTCCTACCCAACTCTTCAATCATGGGAAGAATCCTCTTCTTGTCAAGCTCAGAACCCTCGTAAAAATAGAGCTTCCTGAAATATTCCCCAATGGCGGGCAGGGCCATCGGATCTTCAAAGTCCCGGCAGACCATCTCCCCGATCTCAGCCACCCTCCTCTGCCAGGGAGTCGCCTTTCCATAAGATTCGGACGATTGAAAGACGAATACCTCCCCCATTTCTCGTTTCCCTTCCCGGTTACATCGTCCGGCCGCCTGACATATCGAATCAGCCCCGGTCATTGCCCGGTACACCACGGGAAAGTCGATATCAACTCCCGCCTCAATGAGCTGCGTCGATACCACCCTGCAGTCCAGTCCTGCCAAAAGCGATTGTCTGATTGCATCGAGTTGCTTTCGGCGATGCACCGGGCACATCCGTGCGCTCAGATGATAGCAGTTCCCGCTCCCCGATATCCGGTCGAACAGCTCCTGAGCATGCCTGCGGGTGTTCACGATGCAGAGAACCTGCTTCTGCTCCATCAGCCTGGCAGAAAGGTCATCATCATCAAGCAAACCGACGCTCTTCACCGACACTCGTCTGAACTCCTCATAGAGCGAATCAGGAGAGTCCATGATCTCGACAGGACGGATGTTCTCATCCAGAAGATCAGCAAGTTTCGGCTGGGTCGCAGTACAGATGACCACCGTCGCCCCGTAGTTTACCACCAGCTCGGTCAGGGCTGCAAGGCACGGCTTCAGGTATCCGGTCGGGAGCATCTGCGCCTCATCCAAAATGATCACGCTCTTGGCGAGGTTGTGCAGTTTGCGGCAGCGGGAAGGCTTGTGCGAAAAGAGAGACTCGAAAAACTGGACATTCGTCGTCACGGTAATCGGGATGTCCCAGTTTTCCGATGAGAGACTAAGCGTTTCCGCAACGGTTTCGGGAATCGGATCCTTGTCCGCCCGGTCGCCCGTTGGATCGAAATTGCTGTGATGCTCGAGGACATTCTCAGCCCCGAAGATCTTCCTGAACACTT